>NZ_JBHUGY010000012.1:0-57692 GCF_042682105.1 Mesorhizobium calcicola | reverse complement strand
AGGCTCATCTCAGAGTGCGGTGGCGGCGTCGGCCAGCGTACGAGCAGTCGGTGACGGCGTCAGGGGGTGGTCGTCCCTACGAGCACTCCTACCGGCACCACAGCAACGGCGAATCCTGCGGACGAGGACGGGTCCCGCCCCCCCCCCCGGTGCTGCGACGGGGGGGGGACGGCACCGTGCACCGGGCGTCGGGTCCTCACCCGCGTCACCGTGCCGGTCGCGGTCCCAGCACGGCGCGCTGGCCACCTGGGAGGCCGCGCTGGAGGCGGTGACCGCGTTCCTTCAGGAGGACGAGCACCTGGGCCCGGCCCAGTGGGTGCCAGAACGCCGGCCTCAAGGTGCCCGACTACGTCGCCCCGGCGCGGAGTGGACCCTGCGGGTGCACGGCGCGGACCGCCCGGCGGGGCTGGAGTGCTTGGTGGAGGCGGTGGACGGCGGGGCGGCGTTCCGGACCCCGCGCCGCGCTCGCCCCCGACGACGGCGGCCGACGACGGGACGATGTCGGTGGCGGTGGAGGTGACGGGGGGGGGGGGACGATGTGTGCTGCCGCGCGGGTCCGGGTGCCGGCGGACGGGCCTGTACCGGGTGGTGCTCGACTCCGGTGACGGGGCCCCGCTGACGCAGTCGTCATAGCGGCCCGCCCACGAGCCGGCAGCCGAGGACTGAGCGCGGACCGGCCACGGGACGAGCGCGGATCGGCTACGGACCGGTTCGCGGCCGGCCCGCGAACCGGTCCGTGAACCGGGCCTGACCGGGCCTGGTGGCGCACCACGGACGGTCGCGCACCGAGCCGATGACGGGCGCGTCAGGCGGCGTCGGGCCAGGGCCGGACCTTTCGCGAATCTGCACACGCGCGCGGGACCGGACCCGCGGAAGCGGCGGGCCGCCGCACGGTGTGTCGGGATAGCGGGTTCGCGGCGAAGCGCCCCGCGCGGCCGGCCGCAGGGGTGTGAAGGGGGGGGGGGCCTGACGGGTTCGGGTGACCGCGCGGGTCACAGCGGGAACCCTCGTGGTTCGGACCGTGAAGACCGGCCGCGGCGCGGGCCCCGGCCGCGGGTCCGGGCGGTGGTCAACCCGTTTCCCGCCACGTGCTTTGATCCTGCGCACCCACCCCCGGGCACGTGATCACTCGAAGGGAAACGCAGGTCATGAACTCCACTCCGCAGGGTCGCCACGCCGAGAATCTCCCGACGCCGAGCTGGACCTGGTCGCCGGTGTTCGGACGATCGACGCCACCGCCGGTCGTTCCCGGGTCGCTGACCGCCGCCCGCCTGCGCCGGCGTCTTCACCTCCGTTCTCGCCGAGGGCGGTGGGGGTGGCGTGCACGGCCAGGCGGTGACAGCACTGAGCCGAGCTGGACACTGCGCATGGAGCGTCTGAGCAGGAGCGCTGAGCTGAGCACGGCAGGACCTGAGCAATCCGCGCAGGGGCTCCGGGGGCCCGTCGGTCGGTCGCCCCGGAAGCCCCCTGCGCGCCATCCGCCGCCCTCGGACCCCGCCTCGGCACCCGCCGCCCCGGCACCGTCCTTTCCCCGGGGGGGGGGGCCCGCCGTTTGGCAGAATCCGGCGGGACGTGCGCAGAGATGAGCGGAGAGCACCGGGACGGGACGGGGGGACGCTCACGTTGAGGCACCGGCAGGGACGGCAGGAGCGGAGGGGGGGACGCCAGGTACGGGGCCGGCGAGGCGACGCGGCCAGCGCGGCGACGCGGCGGTGTTAACGGCGACGCGGCCGCGCGCGCCCGCCGGCCCGGCTGGGGGGAGCTGGAGCGGCTGCACGGGGCGCCTTACGGGCGTTACCGGGGGCTCGTGGGCTCCTGGGAGGCTGGCCGGGGGCGTGGTGGTGCGGCTGGTGCGGGCGCAGGCGGATCCGTTCGCGCCGCCGGGCGGTGTTCGCGGTGCACGTGCCCGCGCAGCGCGCGGATTCGCCCCGCGGCGGGGACACGCCGGTACGGCGGCGGGCGCGCCGGGTTCCTGGTGCGGTCGGGCGGCGCGGAGGCGGCGCGGGGAGCGCGCGTACCGCGTGGACGCGGGCGGGCAGGAGGTGTTGCTGGCGCGCAGCTCGTGCACGGTCGCGCAGTCTGGACGGTTTTTTTTGCCTGGGGTGACGCTGCGGCTGGTGTCGCGATGCCGGGGCCGCGGGCGGCGCGGATTCGACGGGGCGGGCGGCGCGGCTGGCGTTGTTGCGAGGGGATGGAGCACATTCGCCGGCTGCGCCGCGTGCCGTACCGCTCGACGACGAAGGGGCTGCGCGTAGCTGCGGGAGTTCGGGCGACGGTGGAGGACGCCACGGTGCTGCGGGAGCGGCTGCCGGAGCTCTTAGGGCTGGTTCGGTTCGTCGCCGACGGGGCGGCTTGCTGCCGCGGCCAGCAGGTGGCGACGACGGCCCGCCGCGGGGACGGCGGGGCCGTCCGGGGCGCCGGAGGAGCTGCGGGTGACCGTGGAGCCTGCCGAAGCCGGGACGTCCCGGCTATGGGCGTCCCCGAGGGGGCGGGACCCTGATCGTCGGCGGCGGCTTCCACGTGCAAGTCGACGCTGCTGCGCGCCCTGGAGGCCGGGTTACTCAAGTCGTTTGGGACCACGTGCCGGGCGACGGGCGGGAGCGGGTCGTCGCGCACCGGGACACCTTCAAGCTGCGCGCTGAGACGGGCGGACCGGTGACCCGCCAGTCGGACGTGCAACGCCTTCGTCGGGCCCACCTGCCCCCCCCACGGCCGCCCGGACACCGCCGATATTCTCCACCGCCAACGCCCCGGCTCCACCTCCCCAGGCGGCTGGGGGGGGGTTTTTTCCGCTGTGCGAGGCCTGGAGTCGGGCGCTCCGACGTCCTGCTCATCGACGAGGACACCGCCGCGACCAAAAACTGTGATTCCGCGACGCGCGCATGCAGGCCCGGGTGGCCAAGGAGCGCGAGCCGCTGACCCCGCTCGTGGACCTGTTCCGGTCCGCTCCACCGCGACAACGGAAGGTCTCCACCTTGCTGGTCATGGGCGGCAGCGGCGACTACCTCGAATGGCCGACACCCGGTGGGTGGTGATGCATGGACGGCTACCGGCCGTACGGACGTCACCGAGCGCGCCCGCGGTGATCCCGCTCGGCCCCACGGGTCGCGGGCCGAGGCGGTCCTGCCCCGGCGTCATGCACCGGCGCCCGACCCCGCTTCGTTCGGACCCCGGCTCCCCGGGCGGACGCGGATCCGCGCTCCGCGGCACCGACCACCTCGTCTGCGGGAGCACGAGATCGACCCCCTTCGCGGCGTCGAGCAGCTCGCCGACGCCACGCACCTCAACGGTTGCGGGCCTGGCCCGAGCTGCTGGTGCGCGCGGCAACCTCGACGGGCGGCGCCACCTGCCGAGGCCATCGACCGCTGGCAAGCACGAACTGGGCACGGATTGGGCGCCGAGCCGGGCGCCGGGCCGAACGGCCCGGAACTGCTTGTCGCCGGCCCTGCTGTCCGTGCGCCCCCGACGAGGACTTCGCCGTACCCGCCGCCACGAGGGTCTCCGCCGCCCTCAACCGGCTGCGCGGG
Source organism: Mesorhizobium calcicola (assembly GCF_042682105.1). Taxonomy (NCBI): domain Bacteria; kingdom Pseudomonadati; phylum Pseudomonadota; class Alphaproteobacteria; order Hyphomicrobiales; family Phyllobacteriaceae; genus Mesorhizobium; species Mesorhizobium calcicola. The sequence continues at coordinate 54,165 of NZ_JBHUGY010000012.1, read as the reverse complement.
CTGCGGTACGGCGCTGAGGCGACCGGGGTGGTGGTCCGCGGGCCGCCGCGTGCGAGGACGCCGAACACGGTAAACCGCCCTCATGGGGCGAGAAGATTTCTCGTCGGCGCGTGTTCGTGGACCCGATCCGCTCGCTGCTGCGCAGCGGGTAACCCGCCCGGGGGCCGGGACGCCGAGGGGCGGCTGCTGGTACTACGCGAGCCGGCTTCCCCGTCGTGGAGGTCGCGCGACCTACTACGCCCGCCCGCCGCAGCGCAACAGCCGCTTTGGGTGGAGCGCACGCCGGCGGTTCGTTCGACGTGAACGCGTTTCGCGTCTGCTCACCGGGCACCCGGGCTGTCGCTGGGCGCGGCCGGACGGGCTGCCGGGCTGACGCCCGTGACCGCGGACGCTGGACCGAGGTGGGGCCCGGTTCGCCGCGAGGGATCGCCCGCTTGTCACCGCGTGTGGCTTCTCTTTAACTTGCTTTTCCGTTCCCTCCTTTTTTTCCTTCCCTTTTCTTTCTCTTATTCCTTGTCCCCCACCCACCTGTCCGTGTGTGCCTATTTGACGTGCACGCATGTGTTGTATCTGCTCACTCTGGTCACTAGCTCCGACTAGCTGATTCTGCAGTCTGAGTGTGATGTATTGCTTCTCAACACGCAGTTGTCATGTTCACTCTATATTATTAATTTCGGCTCCTCTTTTGCGTTCAGTGCTGTGCGCTGCACGGTCATGAACCACGCCCCATTGCCATGTGACACCAGACTGTGTCGCATATTTAACTGAGTGCTGTCCATATTAGCGTTTTGTCCAGTACACTGCACACACGCTCTCACTATTCCCCACGTATTGCCGCCCCGTGTCACACATTCGCATCACTAGCACGGCAAACAGAGCTCGAGCCGACTACAATGACTCTCTACTCCCTTCTCCCCTCACTTGTCTAGAGATTGAGCCACACTAGTCAATCACACCCTATTCGTGTAGATACTGCCAAGCTGCAGCTTTCACATGGCTACTCTTTTGCCTCACGCTCTCTCACATTGGTTTTGAGTATTACGAGAGTAACCGGGACCTTGAGGAGTGGGGAGACACCACTCATCGCGTGGACACACCACGAGAAGCGCGGAGGAAAACACGCGAGGTCGAACCGCAGACAACGACCAGGGCGAGGACGAAATCGCGAGTGGGTGGCGCGAGGATACAGACACAAGTACCTGCAGCGCGGTTCAGTGTGTGCCGAGGGTGGCGCGGCGGCATGGCCTCTATCTTCACGTCGATGCGGCCTGGGCCGGATCGGCGATGATTTGCCCCGAGTATCGCCATTTCTGGGCGGGTGTTGAAGCGGCGGATTCCGTGGTCTTCAACCCGCACAAATGGCTGGGCGCGCAGTTCGATTGCTCGATCCAGTTCCTGCGCGACCCCGAAAGCCATGTGCGGACATTGGCCATCAAGCCGGATTACCTGAAGACCCACGGCCATGACGGCATCGTCAACTATTCCGAATGGTCGGTGCCGCTCGGCAGGCGGTTCCGCGCGCTGAAATTGTGGTTCCTGCTGCGCGCCCATGGGCTGGAAAGCCTGCGCACGATGATCCGCAATCATGTCGCGTGGAGCGAGGGTCTTGCCGCGCGGCTGGCAAGGGAGCCGGATTTCGAGATCGTCAGCGAATCGATGCTGTCGCTGTTTTCGTTCCGACATGGGGCCGCAACCGGCGCCGATGCGGACGAGCACAATATGCGGCTGGTCAATGCGATCAACGATGACGGCCGCATCTATCTGACGCAGACGAGAGTCGATGGACGAGTAGCAATCCGCTTCCAGGTTGGACAGTTCGAGGCGACCGCCAGCGATGTCGATGCGGCCTTCATCGTCATCACCGAAATCGCGCGCGGCTTGGCCTGATCGGGCCAGCCGGGAGCGCGCTGGCGTTTGCCTTTGCTGTCATGTTGATTTCGTTAGCCGGCTTATGCCTTTTCTTCGGTTTCGTTTTCGACTATAGACAAGAAAAACGAAAACGGGAGCTTGCCAATGTATCTGTCGCCACGCCATGCCGAAATCATCCAGATGGCCAAGGATCATGGCCGCGTGCTGGTCGACGATCTGGCCACCCACTTCAATGTGACGCCGCAGACCATACGCAAGGATCTCAACGACCTGTGCGACCAGCGGCTGCTTTCGCGCATCCATGGCGGTGCGTTGTTCCCGTCCGGCATCGAGAACATGGAGTATGAGGCCAGGCGCAAGATCGCCGCCGACGAGAAGGAAGCGATCGGTCGAGCGGCAGCCCGACTGATCCCTGACAATGCCTCGCTGTTCATCAACATCGGCACCACGACAGAGGCGGTCAGCAAGGCATTGCTCGATCACAGCGGGCTTATGGTCATCACCAATAACATCAATGTTGCCAATAGGATGCGCATATATCCTTCGATCGAGGTGGTGATCGCCGGAGGGGTGGTGCGCGGTTCTGATGGCGGCGTGGTCGGCGAGGCGGCGGTCGATTTCATCCGGCAGTTCAAGGTCGACTATGCCGTGATCGGCGCATCGGCCATCGACCATGACGGTGCTTTGCTCGACTTCGATTTCCGCGAGGTGAAGGTGGCGCAGGCGATCATCGCCAATGCAAGGCATGTCATCCTGGTATCGGACCAGACCAAATTCGAGCGCACCGCACCGGTGCGCATCGGCCACTTGTCGCAGGTCAACACCTTCATCACCGACCGTTGCGACATCCCGTCGGTGCGCAAGATCTGCCAGGAGGCCGAGGTTCAGCTGATTGAAACATCGCTCGTCTAGATGATTTCGAACCGATGTCACACGCTCGTGATATTTCGTTTGACATTCGTTATCATTTCGAAATAATCCCGATACGGTTTCGTAAAAGGCCAAAAATGGTGCAATGCGAAATCGCTGGAGGAATTTGTGGACGCATCTCCGATCCGTGACATTTTCGTCATAGGCGGCGGCATCAATGGCTGCGGCATTGCCCGCGATGCCGTCGGGCGTGGCTTTTCCGTGTTTCTCGCCGAGATGAATGACCTCGCAAGCGGGACCTCCTCCGGCTCGACCAAATTGATCCATGGCGGCCTGCGCTACCTCGAATTCTACGAATTCCGCCTGGTGCGCGAGGCGCTGATGGAGCGCGAGGTTCTGTGGAAGAACGCGCCGCATATCATCTGGCCGATGCGCTTCGTGCTGCCCTACGCCAAGGGCCTGCGTCCGGCATGGCTGATCAGGCTCGGCCTTTTTCTGTACGACCACATTGGCGGGCGCAAATTGCTGCCGGCGACCATGACGCTGGACATGGCCAACGATCCGGCCGGCAAGCCTTTGAAGCCGCTGTTCAAAAAGGCCTTCGAATATTCGGATGGCTGGGTCAACGATGCGCGGCTGGTGGCGCTGAACGCGCGTGATGCCGCCGATCGCGGTGCAACAATCCGCACCCGCACGAAGGTGGTTGGCGCGCGACGCGAAAACGGTTTGTGGACGATCAGGATCGAGAACCTGAGGACCGGCGAGACCGAAGAGATCAAGGCAAGGCTGCTGGTCAACGCAGCCGGACCCTGGGTCGATCACGTGCTTTCCGGCGTCGTCGGCCTCAACGATGTGCACAATGTCCGCCTCGTGCAGGGCAGCCACATCGTCATCTCCAGGAAGTTCGACGATCCGCGCGCCTATTTCTTCCAGAACAAGGATGGCCGCATCATCTTCGCCATTCCCTACGAGGAAGAGTTCACGCTGATCGGGACCACCGACCAGGATTATCTCGGCGACCCGCATGACGTGAAGATCAGCGACACCGAGATCGATTACCTCTGTGCCGCGGCAAGCGAATATTTCGCGCAACCAGTCAAGCGTTCGGACATAGTCTGGACCTATTCGGCTGTCCGTCCGCTCTACGATGACGGCGCCTCCAAGGCGCAGGAAGCGACGCGCGACTACGTGCTCAAGGTCGATGGCGGCGAGGGCGCGGCGCCGATCGTCAATGCTTTCGGCGGCAAGATCACCACCTATCGCCGGCTGTCGGAATCGATGCTGGAAAAGATCGAGGGTTTTCTCGGCAAGCGCGGCAAGCCGTGGACGGCAAATGCGCCATTGCCCGGCGGAGATTTCCCGGCCACCGGTTTCGATGCGCAAGTGGCGAAGCTGAAGTCGGCCTATCCATTCCTCGACGCACGCCTGGCCCGCAGGCTGACCCGGCTTTACGGGACGCGTGCGCAGGTTCTGCTGGGCCTGGCCAAGTCGAATGCCGATCTCGGCCGCAATTTCGGCGCCGACCTCTACGAAGCCGAGATACGCTATCTCGTTGAAAACGAATGGGCCGTCACCGCCGAGGATGTGCTATGGCGCAGGACCAAGCGCGGCCTGCATCTTGGCCGCGAGCAGGTGGCGTCGCTCGATGAATTCATGCGCGGCATAAGCCGGCGACATGTCGCGGCTGCCGAATGAAGAGGGTTTGAGCTGATGCAGAAAGCCTGGGAGGAGGCGTCATGCTGGAACTGAGAAACGTCACCAAGACGGTTGGTGCGGCCGAGCATATCCGCGACGTGTCGCTGACGCTTCAGCATGGCTCGCTCAACGTGCTGCTTGGGCCCACGCTTTCCGGCAAGACAAGCCTGATGCGGCTGATGGCCGGCCTTGATGTGCCGACCTCCGGCTCGGTCTGGTTCGACGGCCAGGATGTCACCGGCGTGCCGGTGCAGAAGCGCAAGATCGCCATGGTCTACCAGCAGTTCATCAACTATCCGGCGATGACCGTCTATGAGAACATTGCCTCGCCGCTGCGGGTGGCCGGCACCGATCAGGCCAAGATCGACAAGGAAGTGCGCAATGCCGCGGCGCTTCTCAAGCTGACGCCCTATCTCGACCGCACGCCGCTCAGCCTGTCGGGCGGGCAGCAGCAGCGCACGGCCCTGGCGCGCGCCATCGTCAAGAATGCCAGCCTCGTGCTGCTCGACGAGCCGCTTGCCAATCTCGACTACAAATTGCGCGAGGAACTGCGCGCCGAGTTGCCGAAGATCTTCGCCGCCGCCGGCACCATCTTCGTCTATGCCACGACCGAGCCGCATGAAGCGCTGTTGCTCGGCGGCAATACGGCGACCCTTTCCGAAGGACGCATCACCCAGTTCGGCCCGACCATCGACGTGTTCCGCAAGCCGGCCGATCTGGTGACGGCGAGGACTTTCGCCGATCCGCCGCTCAACACCATCGTGCTGGCCAAGAAGGGCCCGGATTTCCTGCTCGAAGGCGGCGTGAAACTGCCGGTTCCGGCGCAGCTGTCCGGCATTGCCGATGCGAACTATACGATCGGCTTCCAGCCGCATCATCTGTCGCTCGAACGGCCCAATGCCTTGGCCGTGCCGGTGCGCGCAAAGGTCACGATCACCGAAATCACCGGATCGGAGAGCTTCATCCATCTCGACTTCGCCGACGTGCGCTGGGTCATGCTGACCCACGGCATCCGCCATTTCGAGCCCGACGAGGTGGTCGAGGTGTTCATTGATCCGCGCCACATCATGGTTTTCGACGAACACGGCCGCGCCGTCAGCGCGCCGAAGCTGGCGGCATAGGAGGGCGATATGGCGCGCATCGACGTCAATCATGTCAGGCATTCCTATCTGCCGAACCCGAAGACGGATGCAGATTTCGCGCTGCGGGAAGTGCATCATACGTTCGAGGACGGTGGCGCCTATGCGCTGCTCGGACCGTCCGGCTGCGGCAAGACCACGCTGCTCAACATCATTTCCGGCCTGCTTCATCCCTCGCATGGCCAGTTGCTGTTCAACGGCAGGGACGTGACCAATCTGTCGACGCAGGAGCGCAACATCGCGCAGGTGTTCCAGTTCCCGGTCATCTACGACACCATGACCGTCTACGACAATCTGGCCTTCCCGCTGCGCAACCGCGGCGTGCCGGAAGCCGACGTCGACCGCAAGGTGCGCGAAACGCTGGAGATGATCGACCTGGCCTCCTGGGCAAAGAAGAAGGCGAGGGGCCTGACCGCCGACCAGAAGCAAAAGATTTCGCTTGGCCGCGGACTGGTGCGCTCCGACGTCAACGCCATCCTGTTCGACGAGCCGCTGACCGTCATCGACCCGCACATGAAATGGGTGCTGCGCTCGCAGCTGAAGCAGCTGCATCGCCGCTTCGGCTACACCATGGTCTATGTCACCCACGACCAGACCGAGGCGCTGACCTTCGCCGACCAAGTCGTGGTGATGTATGATGGCGGCATCGTCCAGATCGGCACGCCGGCGGAACTGTTCGAACGGCCGCGCCACACTTTTGTCGGCTATTTCATCGGCTCGCCCGGCATGAACGTCATGCCAGTGGCAATCGACGGCAAGACGGCGACGCTCGGGTCGCAGCGGATCGAACTGCCGGGCGCGCCGAAGGCCGACAGCGGCGCCATCGAACTTGGCATCCGTCCCGAATATGTGCGGCTCGGCCGCGACGGCATGGCCGTTTCGATCAGCAAGGTCGAGGATGTCGGGCGCCACAAGGTGGTGCGCGCCAAGCTGGAAGGCCGCGACATCGCGGCGGTCATCGGCGAGGACGAGACCGTGCCCGCCGAACCGAAGGTGCGGTTCGATCCGGCCGGCATCAACATCTATGCCGATTCCTGGCGCGTCGAGATGGGGGCATAGATGGAAAAGACCTGGAACAACAAGGCCTGGTTCCTGGTGCTGCCGGTGCTGGTGCTGGTGGCGTTCTCGGCCGTCATTCCGCTGATGACGGTCGTCAACTATTCGGTGCAGGACACGTTCGGCAACAACGTCTTCTTCTGGGCCGGCACGGAATGGTTCGAGGAACTGCTGTCCTCCAGCCGCTTCTGGGAAGCGATGGTGCGCAACCTGATCTTCTCCTTCATCATCCTGGCGATCCAGGTGCCGCTCGGCATCTTCATCGCGCTCAACATGCCGAAGAAGGGCTGGGGCGTGCCGGTCTGCCTGGTGCTGATGGCGCTGCCGCTGCTGATCCCGTGGAACGTCGTCGGCACCATCTGGCAGGTCTTCGGGCGCAACGACATCGGCCTGCTCGGCTACTACGTGAACGCGCTCGGCATCGACTTCAATTACGTCCAGCATGCGTTCGACGCCTGGGTTATCATCATCATCATGGATGTGTGGCACTGGACCAGCCTGGTCGTGCTGCTCTGCTATGCCGGCCTGGTTTCCATTCCCGATGCCTTCTACCAGGCGGCCAAGATCGATGGCGCTTCACGCTGGGCGGTGTTCCGCTACATCCAGCTGCCGAAAATGCAGCGCGTGCTTCTGATCGCCGTGCTGCTGCGCTTCATGGACAGTTTCATGATCTACACCGAACCTTTTGTCGTCACCGGCGGCGGTCCAGGCAATTCGACGACGTTCCTGTCGATCGACCTCGTCAAGACGGCGCTCGGCCAGTTCGACCTCGGTCCGGCCGCAGCCATGTCGCTGGTCTACTTCCTTATCATCCTGTTGTTGTCGTGGGTGTTCTACACCGTGATGACCAACTACGACGCGGAGCGTTGAGATGAGCGGCGCCAACGAAAGAGCCAACAGGGTGAGCGAGACGACCGCTTCGGGAGAACTGGCCAGCACGCTGTCGCAGGATGAGGTCGCCCGGCTGATGCGGCGTCGCGGCGAGGAATCGCGCTGGTGGTGGATCGTGCCGACGATCTACATCATCTTTCTCTTGCTGCCGATCTACTGGCTCATCAATATGAGCTTCAAGACCAATGCCGAGATCGTCTCTTCGCTGACGCTCTACCCGCACGCGCCGACGCTGGCCAACTACGTCACCATCTTCACCGATGCATCCTGGTATTCGGGCTACATCAACTCGATCACCTATGTGGTGATGAACATGGTGATTTCGGTGGCCGCGGCCTTGCCGGCGGCCTACGCCTTCTCACGCTACCGCTTCCTTGGCGACAAACATCTGTTCTTCTGGCTGCTGACCAACCGCATGGCGCCGCCTGCGGTGTTCGCGCTGCCGTTCTTCCAGCTCTATTCGGCCTTCGGCCTGATCGACACCCATATCGCGGTGGCGCTGGCGCACTGCCTGTTCAACGTGCCGCTGGCGGTGTGGATCCTCGAAGGCTTCATGTCTGGCGTGCCGAAGGAAATCGACGAGACCGCCTATATCGACGGCTATTCGTTCCCGCGCTTCTTCGTCAAAATCTTCATGCCGCTGATCGCCAGCGGCATCGGCGTCGCTTGCTTCTTCTGCTTCATGTTCTCATGGGTCGAACTGCTGATCGCGCGCACGCTGACCACCACCGATGCCAAGCCGATCGCTGCCACCATGACCCGCACGGTGTCCGCCGCCGGCATGGATTGGGGCCTGCTGGCCGCCGCCGGCGTGCTGACGCTGATCCCCGGCGCGCTGGTCATCTGGTTCGTGCGCAATTATATCGCCAAGGGCTTCGCCCTGGGGAGGGTGTGACAATGAATTTCGACCTCTCCTGGATGGCATGGACGTGGCCGACGGCGGCCTTCTTCGCAACCATTCTTCTGCTGCTGTGTGGCATGGCGGTGTGGGAATATGCCTCGCCGGGCGGCAATCCGCGCGTCGGCATCCTGCGCTTCGAGACGACGCGCGGCGATCGTCTCTTCCTGTCGCTGCTTGGCAGCGCCTTTATCCATCTCGCTTGGCTGGGTCTTGTCGGACCCAACCTGTGGTGGGCTCTCGCTCTCTCCGTGGTCTACGCCGTCGGCGTGTTCCGCTACGTATAGAGGGGGAAACTGTTGGAGCGACCACGTGCCGGCGGCCGCTCCAGATCGCACTTGAAACTTGAAACAGTGGAGGAAACTAATGCGACGGCAATTTTTAACATCAACGACTGCCCTTGTTCTATTGCTCGGCATGGGCAACGCCTATGCCGGGATGGACGAAGCAAAAGCCTTTCTGGACAAGGAGATAGGGCCGCTCTCGACGCTTTCGCGCGCCGACCAGGAAGCCGAAATGCAGTGGTTCATCGACGCAGCCAAGCCGTTCGCCGGCATGGACATCAAGGTCGTCTCCGAAACCATCGCCACGCACCAATATGAATCGCAGGTGCTGGCGCCGGCCTTTACCGCCATCACCGGCATCAAGGTCACGCATGACGTCATCCAGGAAGGCGACGTCGTCGAGAAGATCCAGACCCAGATGCAGACCGGCCAGAACCTCTATGACGGCTGGGTCAACGATTCCGACCTGATCGGCACCCACTGGCGCTACCAGCAGGTGCGCAACCTGACCGACTGGATGGCGGGCGACGGCAAGGACGTCACCAACCCGAACCTCGACCTGAAGGACTTCATCGGCACCTCGTTCACGACGGCACCTGACAAGAAGCTCTATCAGCTGCCCGACCAGCAGTTCGCCAACCTCTACTGGTTCCGCTACGACTGGTTCAACGACGAGAAGAACAAGGCGGATTTCAAGGCCAAGTACGGCTACGACCTCGGCGTGCCGGTCAACTGGTCGGCCTATGAGGACATCGCCGAATTCTTCACCGGCCGCGAGATCGACGGCAAGAAGGTCTATGGCCACATGGACTACGGCAAGAAGGACCCGTCGCTCGGCTGGCGGTTCACCGACGCCTGGCTGTCGATGGCCGGCAATGGCGACAAGGGCATTCCGAACGGTCTGCCGGTCGACGAATGGGGCATCAAGGTCGACGAGAATTCGCGGCCCGTCGGCTCCTGCACGGCACGCGGCGGCGACACCAACGGCCCGGCCGCCGTCTACTCGATCCAGAAATATCTCGACTGGCTAAAGGCCTACGCCCCGGCGGAAGCCCAGGGCATGACCTTCTCTGAATCCGGACCGGTTCCGGCGCAGGGTGCGGTTGCCCAGCAGATCTTCTGGTACACCGCCTTCACCGCCTCGATGGTCGACGCCAGCGCCAAGGCGGTGCTGAACGACGACGGCACGCCGAAGTGGCGTATGGCGCCGTCGCCGCACGGCGTCTACTGGAAGGACGGCATGAAGCTCGGCTATCAGGACGTCGGTTCCTGGACGCTGATGAAGTCGACGCCGACCGACCGCGCCAAGGCCGCCTGGCTCTACGCGCAGTTCGTCACCTCGAAGACCGTGGACGTGAAGAAGAGCCATGTCGGCTTGACCTTCATCCGCGAGAGCACGATCCACGACAAGAGCTTCACCGAGCGTGCGCCGAAACTCGGCGGCTTGATCGAGTTCTATCGCTCGCCGGCTCGTGTCCAGTGGTCGCCGACAGGCACCAACGTGCCTGACTATCCGAAGCTGGCACAGCTCTGGTGGCAGGCGATCGGCGATGCGTCGTCGGGTGCCAAGACCGCGCAGGAAGCGATGGACTCGCTCTGCGGCGAGCAGGAAAAGGTCATGAGCCGCATCGAGAAGTCGGGCGTCCAGGGCGATATCGGCCCGAAGATGGCCGAAGAGCATGACCTCGCCTACTGGAACGCCGACGCGGTCAAGAAAGGCAATCTCGCGCCTCAGCTCAAGATCGAGAACGAGAAGGAAAAGCCGATCACCATCAACTACGACGAGCTGGTGAAGAGCTGGCAGAAGTAAGACTGCTCCATGCGGGCGTTCGCGCCCGCGTCACATTGGGGGAGGCGGCATGTTGCCGTCTCCCCTGTTTGTATCAAGGCGGAGGATATCTGAATGAGCGGTTTTGTGCTGGCAATCGACCAGGGAACGACATCGACCCGGGCGATCCTGTTTGACGGTGAGATGAAAGTCGCCGGCAGCGGCCAGAAGGAATTCACCCAGCGCTATCCGGCCTCCGGCTGGGTCGAGCACGACCCGGAGGAGATCTGGGCAAGCGTCGTGACGACCGTGAAGGCCGCGCTGAAGAATGCCGGCCGGGCAGCTTCGGATGTCGCCGCCATCGGCATCACCAATCAGCGCGAGACCGTCGTCATCTGGGACAGGGCGACCGGCAAGCCGATCCACAATGCCATCGTCTGGCAGGACCGGCGCACCGCGCCGCTGTGCCAGAAACTCAGGAAACAGGGCCTGGAGAAAAAGTTCACCCGCAAGACCGGCCTGCTGCTCGATCCCTATTTCTCCGGCACCAAGATCGCCTGGATGCTCGACAAGGTGAAGGGCGCGAGAAAACGCGCCGAGAAGGGCGAATTGCTGGCCGGCACCATCGACAGTTTTTTGATCTGGCGGCTGACCGGCGGCAAGGTCCACGCCACCGACGCCACAAACGCCTCGCGCACGCTGGTCTACAACATCGCGGAGAATGCCTGGGACGACGAGCTGCTGTCGATTCTCGACATCCCGGCAAAAATGCTTCCTGAGGTAAAAGACTGTGCCGATGACTATGGAATCACGGACAAAAATCTCTTTGGGGCGGAGATAAGAATCCTCGGCGTGGCCGGCGACCAGCATGCCGCGACCATTGGCCAGGCCTGCTTCGAGCCGGGCATGATGAAATCCACCTATGGCACCGGATGCTTCGCGCTGCTCAACACGGGCGGCGACCTGGTGCGCTCGAAGAACCGGCTGCTGACCACCATTGCCTACCGGCTGAACGGCAAGACCACCTATGCGCTGGAGGGCTCGATCTTCATTGCGGGTGCTGCCGTGCAATGGCTGCGCGATGGTATCAAGGTGATCGGCAAGGCCGAGCAGAGCGGCAAACTGGCGGCCGAGGCTGATCCGACGCAAAACGTCTATCTGGTGCCGGCCTTCGTCGGGCTCGGCGCACCGCATTGGGATGCCGAGGCACGCGGCGCCATTTTCGGGCTGACGCGCAATTCCGGTCCGGCGGAGTTCGCCCGCGCCGCGCTCGAAGCCGTCGCCTACCAGACGCGCGACCTGCTCGACGCCATGCGCAAGGACTGGAAGGGCGCTTCGGCCAAGACCGTACTCCGGGTCGATGGCGGCATGGTGGCGTCGGACTGGACCATGCAGCGCCTGGCCGACATCCTCGATGCGCCGGTCGATCGCCCGACCATTCTCGAGACGACCGCGCTCGGCGCCGCATGGCTGGCCGGCTCGAAGGCCGGCGTCTGGCCGGATGCCAGGAAGTTTGCGAAAAGCTGGGCGCTGGAGCGACGGTTCCAGCCGGACATGGATGCGTCAACGCGGTCCGCCAAAATCGCGGGCTGGCGCGATGCTGTGCGCAGGACGCTTAGTGTGTAATAAATCCGCATCGGATTCTTGGGACTGGGGGAAATGAAACCCTACTGGTATCCCGCTTGGCGCGAAGAGGCCATTGAGCAACTGAACGTCAAGAATGACCGTTTGGAGAGGGAATTCCACCTCGGCCACTGGTCACGCTACGACTATGACATCACGACCGGAAGACTTCTGTTTTCCGAGGACGGCGCGACCAAGGTGATCGCAGGGATCCAGATTGCCGGCTCCACCAGCGCCAAGGCAGACAACTGGCTCTGGGCCTGGGCAAATTCAAATTTACCCGACGATGTGCTCAGCGACACGAAGTTGGTTCGAACCTTCGGCGAGATGAACGGCATTGACGAACTGGCTCAGCCTTACGTGACGGATGATGAGGTGGAAGTGCTCGGCTGGGAATTGACTGCCGTAGCGGTACGAATCTGCGACGCCCTGGGTGCATACCGCCCGCCGCGTGGTGAGGGCGGTGCGCTTTTTCTTATTCTGAAGAGCGTCAACTGGGCAGGCTGATGCTGCCTTGATTAGATCAAAGAGAGGCCCGCGCCATTTCTTTCTGGCGCGGGCCTTTCAACTTACCACTGTCAGTTACTCGTACTCATCCACAAATCAATAGGGCGACCGGCATTCCTGACGCGGGCCGTAATTCGGCTGGAAGGTGTTGTCCGAAGCGCGGTAGCTGCGGTAGTGGTCATAGCACCACTGCACATGCGCGTTGCCTTCGTAGACGCGGTTGTTCTCGCTGTTGATGATCGCGCCAGTGATCAGGGCACCGGTGGCAAAGGCCGCCAGCGGGAACCAGTTGTCGCCATGGCGACGATAGCCGCGATGGTACTCGCGGTAGCCGCGATGACCATTCCAGTAGATGGCCCCGTCGTTGTTTCGGGCAAAGTTACGACGAACGCCGAAGTTACGGTTGCCATGGCGGTTGTGACGCCATTGGAAATTCCGATCACCGTTGCGGGCTTCAACGTTCAGGATATTTGATGAGGCCTCCGGCGCCTGCGGCACGAACATCTGAGCCGCGTTGGCCGGAATCGCGGCCGCGACAAACGAAACGGACAAAGTGGCCGCCAGCATACCCGACATGATCTTGTTCATGATCTTCTCCTTGAAAGGGTGGTTGACGTCCCTTGTCGTGGCAAAACGGACCAGTCAGACAATAGTTCCGGGCAAAAATATCAAGTTACTGATTTGTAATGATTCTTTGGCCCGGCGATGGCACCAGGGACGCTTCATCCGGCCTGGCCGAGCGGCGAGGCGGACGACATGGCATGGCTGGGAAAAGCTTGGCTTGCCTATGCTCTTTTTCCGGTTGACCGGTCGAGGCACTCTCCCTATGTTCCGCGCAATTTCGAGGGCGGCCTTTAGAGCCCGCGGGAGCGCGTAGCTCAGCCGGTAGAGCAACTGACTTTTAATCAGTAGGTCATGGGTTCGAATCCCATCGCGCTCACCAATGTTTCAAGATCAGCGCAGATAATGGTCGAGACCCCCTTGGCTAGACTAGGCGCTGGAAGGCAAAAGCCTGACGTTGCGCGACGCGTGATCTGGGTCGCTTTCCGACATGAGTTGTTGCGCCATCGGCTGCACATTTTCCTTGTAGGTGATGCATCTGTCGTAAATCTTCTTGGCCACGCGGTCTTTGCCAATGCGCTCCCACTCCGGCGTCCAGGTCGCATCCCAGTCAAAGTGCTGCGAGATGAGAAGTTCGCGGTCAAAGCACTGCGGATCGCGGTCCAAAATCTGGCGGGCTTCATCCGCCAGTGGCGTATAGGCGTTGACCGCAGCCATCTTTCTGGCGCGAGCAGCCGCATCCAGTTGAATTTCCACCTCGACAGCCCCCGGCACGTTGGGAACCGCGGCGGAGCAAAGCTGCTTGCGCCCCGGCCTTGTGCTTTGCAGCAGCCTGTTGAGGGCATTGCCGAATGCGTAGGCCAGATCATGCATCGGATTGTAACCATCAACCGCATCCGAGACGATTTGCACGTCCTGCATACCGGACAGATCGACACTGATTCTCGCCAGCACATCGGCAAAGACGCTGCTGTCCCTGGCCAACAGCGCTTCATACCAGGTGGTATCAGGAACATCGCCAAACACCGCGCCAGCGGTTGCACCAGCGGCTTCCACCACGTCGCGTGAATATTGGGTTCGGGCAGAATGGCGTCCGCCTGAACCATCCGTCAAAAGGTAGATTCGCGGTCTGTTGAGCTCAAGCCAGTGATGAATCCTAAGCTCATGCCCTGGATGTGCAAGAATCAACACATGTTGCAACTTTTCGGGCAAGCGACGGCTCCATCGAGGTTTCGGCATACATCGGCATTAGATTGCATCCAAGGCGGCATCAAAGAATTCCCCAACATCGAGTGGGGAACCGCCGCCGGTCATTTTGTACAAACTTGTCTGGTCAATGCCTTCAAACTAAGAACGCTGCCTAGCACCTGTTATCCACGCCGCCAATGCGGAGCGTTGCGAAACAGCTGAGGAGGCGGCATTTGCGGGTTCTCATTACCAATCTGTTCGTGTCGCACAACAGCGGTACCGAAGCCGTCGTCGAATTGCTGGCCGACGGGCTTCGCGGCGCCGGTCATCAAACCATGGTGCTGGCTCCAACCCTCGGCGACATGGCCGACAAAATGCGTAGGCGCGGACACCATGTGGTCGACCGAATTGCGGAGATCGTCGAAAAGCCCGACATAATCCATGCTCAGCATCTGACGCCCTGCCTGACCGCGCTGGCGCGGTTTCCCGATGTGCCAGCGGTGTTTTCCTGCCACAGCGCTTTCTTCGAGGTCGAAGCTCCAATGCTTCATCCGCAGATACGCCGCTGGATCGCGGTCGACGAAGCGTGCAGGGCCAAGTGCCTGTCACGCGGCGTACCGGCCGACAGATTGGACCTCATCTGCAACGCGGTCGACCTTCAACGTTTCAAGCCCCGCCCGCCGCTGCCTTCCAGACCCGCCAGAGCGCTGCTGCTGACCAAGAATTTCGAACACCAGCAGGCGGTGCGCGAAGCCTGCTTGGGAAGCGACATTCACCTGGATGAGTTGGGTCCGGCTACGGGACGCTTTTCCCATCAACTCGAAAAGGATTTGCTCGAATACGACATCGTGTTTGCAACCGCCCGCATGGCCATTGAGGCCGCCGCCGTGGGATGTTCGGTTGTTGTGTGCGACGCGCGTGGCTTTGCCGGTTTGCTCGATACGGCAAACATGGAGACGTGGCGTCAGAAGAACCTGGGTGTTGACCTTTTGACCAAGCCAACAACCGTTGCAAATCTGGAGGAAGCAATTTCACGGTTCGATGCCGACGATGCCGCGAAGGTTTCGGCCTATTTTCGTCAAGTGGCGGATGTCTCTTCCTTCGTAGAAGAGCATCTCAGGGTCTACAATCAGGCCATGCAGGCACAGACGAATGCGACTGCCGACGAGCGGGCACTGGCAACCGCGCGCTGGGTAGAGGAAATCGGGGTTTCGGTTGCGCCCCGCAGATGGGCCCAGATTGTGAAAGAGGTTCATGGATGGCAGGTTTCGCCAGACCAGACCGCGCTTGTGGAGTTGCTGCAATCAAACACAAAAACGCTGCAGAGCAATGTCGCGTCGTTGATGGAGCTTGGCGAGCAGGTCAAATCCATTGGGCCTGAAATTGCAAAAATTGGTCCGATCCTTGATGTCTCCATTGCGCTGGAGAGGGTGGCCCATGACAGCCAGGCTAGATTGCATCGACTTGAAGCGCAGCTATCGGGCCTATCAAACTCTTTCGTCGATGGCTCCGCTTCGCTCAGCAGCGTGGCCCACGATAGCCAGGCTAGATTGCATCGACTTGAAAAGCAGCTGTCGGGCCTTTCAAACTCTGTCGTCGATGGTTCCGCAGCGCTCAGCAGCACGGCCCAGGACAGCCAGGCTGCATTGCACCGGATCGACGAAGAGCTTTCGAGCCTTTCGAATTTCGTCAACGAGAGCAGACGACTCTACAACGGCATGATCCCGCTTTTCATAAGAAAACTGTTTCTTCGGGCTCGCCGGTGAGGTTGAACGTGTCTGACGGCGTGCGCGGCTATTCGATTTGCACATCGCCAAGATCCGGCAGCAATTTCCTGTGCCAGCATCTCAGTGGCACCGGTGTGCTTGGCCACCCGCTCGAGTACTTCAACTGGAGGGGACGCCGATTTTTCGACGATCCCAATTTTCCGGAAAATGTGGCCGGACAGGTCGAGAAAATTCTCACCATGGGCGCCACTCCCAACCACATATACGGCCTGAAGATATTCGCTCACCAGCATGATTGGATTTCAAGAGAAATAGGTTGGTTCGACGCGCTTCCGAATCTTCGGCTCATCTTTCTTTCAAGGCGAGACCTTCTTGGACAGGCAATATCCTGGGCGAGAGCCCTCCAGACCGGTCAGTACCGATCGACTCAACAGGTGAGCCAAGAGGCGGTTTTCGATGCCGAGCTGATTCAGAGACAACTCGATGCGCTGGTCCGGGAAACGGCGCGTTGGGAGATGTTCTTTGCCCGGACCGGGATCAACCCGCTCAGGCTCGATTACGAGACGATCGCGGCGAATCCACAGGGCGCCGTTCGTCAGGTCGCGGACATGATGGGTGTGACGCTCCCACGCAGCCCGGATTCCATCGGCATCGCGATCCAGCAACAGCGAGACTCGATCAGTCTCGAATGGGCCGATCGTTTCAGAAGTGAGCGCGGCAATCCAAATATACTGGACCTTGTATAGAGCCGCTTTAAGTGGCGGCGAGTGCGCAACGGATCAGGGATCAACGCTGCCGTTCAGGAACCTTCGAACACCAGCGAAACATTGCCGCCGGCATGGCGTTCGAGCCGGCCGGCGAGGTCGAGTTCCAGCAGCACCATGAAGACCTGGGCCGGGTGCAGGCCGGTGTGGCGGATGATCTCGTCGACCGACACCGGCGTCGGGCCGAGCGCCTCGATGACGCTGGCCCGATCGCTTTCGCCGGGTGGCGTTGCCGCCGAAAAGTCGGGCGGCTCTTCAAACGGCGGCACGTCGGGCGCTCGCATGCCGGTCAGCGGCGCGATCGCCCTGGAAATGTCGGATGCTTCCGTGACCAGGGTGGCGCCGTCCTTGAGCAGGCCGTTGGTGCCGGCGGCGCGCGGATCGAGCGGTGAACCCGGCACGGCGAAGACCAGCCGGCCCATTTCGCCGGCAAGCCTGGCGCTGATCAGCGAGCCCGAACGTTGCGCTGCCTCGACCACCACCAGCCCAAGGGCCGCGCCCGCGACAAGGCGGTTGCGGCGCGGAAAATCCTGGGCGCGCGGCTGCCAGCCGAACGGCATTTCCGAAATGACGGCGCCGCGCTCGGCAATCTCGTCGCACAGGCCGGCATTTTCGGGCGGGTAGGGCAGGTCGAGGCCTCCGGCCAGGACCCCGATCGTGCCGGTCGACAGACTGCCCTGGTGCGCGGCCGTGTCGATGCCACGCGCCAGCCCGGAGACGATGCCATAGCCGTCGCGGCCGAGATCGGCCGCCAGCATACGCGCCATCTTGATGCCGGCCAGCGATGCGTTGCGCGCACCGACGATCGCGACCCCCGGCAGGCGGAACACCGCGGCATTTCCCCTGACCGCCAGCAGCGGCGGCGGATGGTCCATGCTGCGCAACAACGGCGGATAGTCGGGCTCGCCTATGCCGACGAAACGGGCGCCAGCCCGCCGGGCTGCTTCCAGCTCGGCCTCGGCTTCGGCGATCGAAGGGATGCGGGCGATTCGGCTGGCGCCGCCCGAAATCATCAGTTCCGGAAGTATCTCCAGCGCCACCTCGGCCGAACCGAAGCGGTTGATCAGGTCGCGAAAGGAAGCGGGCCCGACATTCTGGGTGCGGATCAGCCGCAGCCAGCTCAGCCGCTGCCGGTCGCTGAGGCGCGGCCCGGCGGCCGGCTCGCTCACCCCTCGGCTCCGATCTTGCCTTCGGTGCCGGCAAGCAGGCGTGAAATGTTTTCCCGGTGCTTGATAAAGACAATAATGCTCATCGCCACGAACAGCCCGGCAATCTGCGGTGTGCTCAGAAAATACAGGGCGATGGGGACGATGACGGCCGCCGTCAGCGCCGCCAGCGAGGAATAGCGGAACAGGTATGCCATCCCCAGCCAGACGACGGCGAAGATCAGTGCCACCGGCCAGGCCAGGCCGATCAGCACGCCGAGATAGGTCGCGACCCCCTTGCCGCCCTTGAAGCCCAGCCATGCCGGGAAGAGATGGCCGAGAAAGGCGCCGAGGCCGGCCCAGATCGCCAATTCAGGGGCGAAATGGCCTGATATCAAGACGGCGGCCGTGCCCTTCAGCGCGTCGAGCAGCAGCGTTGCCGCGGCAAGGCCCTTGTTGCCGGTGCGCAGCACATTGGTGGCGCCGATGTTGCCCGAGCCGATCTTGCGCACATCGCCGAGGCCGGCCGCGCGGGTGAGCAGAAGCCCGAAAGGAATTGAGCCCAGAAGATAGCCGAACACCAGCGCTGGGATGAGGCTGTAAGTCATTGTTTCCCCCGCATTTCCCCCAAGTCGACCGGATCAGGCGCGGTGCGCGGTGGGCCGGCTCAGATTGAGAACACTGTGCGGCCCGCAACAAGCGTTTGCAAGACCTTGCCCTGCAGGCGCGCGCCCTCAAAACAGGTGTTTTTCGAGCGCGAACGAATGCCGCTTTCGCTGACGATCCAGGGTTCGTCCAGATCGACCAGTGCAAGATCGGCCATCGCACCCGGTTTCAGCGTGCCGCCGGGCAGGCCGAACAGCCGTGCCGGAGCGGTGGACAAGGTTTCGATCAGCCGAAGCAACGGCACGTTGCCATTGTGATAGAGCCGCAGCGCCGCACCCAACAGGGTTTCGAGCCCGATGGCGCCGGCCGCCGCATCGGCGAAGGGCAGGCGCTTGGTGTCGACATCCTGCGGATCATGCGAGGAGACGATGATGTCGATGGTGCCGTCCCTGACCGCCTCGATCATCGCCAACCGGTCTTCCTCGGCGCGCAACGGCGGCGTCAGGCGGAAGAAGGTGCGGTATTCGCCGACATCGTTTTCATTGAGCGACAGATTGTGGATCGCGATGCCCGATGTCACGGTCGCGCCGTCGGCTTTGGCGCGCGTCACCGCGTTTGCCGCCATCGCCGTCGAGATCTTCGCCGCATGGTACGAACCGCGCGTCAGCCGCGCCAGCGCAAGGTCGCGCTCCAGCGGGATGGCTTCGGCTTCACGCGGAATGCCGGAAAGGCCGAGCCAGCTGGCGTACAGGCCTTCGTTCATGACGCCGGACGAACCGAGATCGGCATCCTGCGTTTCATGCACGATGGTGGCGCCGAAGTCGCGCGCATAGGTCAGCGCGCGGCGCATCACCAACGCGCTTGATATGGTGTGGCGGCCATCGGTGAAGGCGACGGCGCCGGCCTCGCGCAGCAGGCCGAACTCGGTCATCTCGCGCCCGTCGAGGCCCTTGGTGATCGCCGCCGCCGGAAAGACGTTGACGCTTGCCGTGTCCTTGGCGGTGCGCAGCACGAATTCGACCAGCGCCACATTGTCGATCACCGGATCGGTATCGGGCATCATGACGATGGAGGTGACGCCGCCGGCCGCCGCCGCGACACTCGCCGATGCGATGGTCTCGCGATGCTCGCCGCCCGGCTCGCCGATGAAGACGCGGCCATCGATCAGGCCGGGAATGATCGCCTTGCCGGTGCAGTCGATGACGGCAGCGCCCTCGGGCGCGCCCTGGTTCAACGCCGCCTTGCCGGCTGCGGCGATCTTGCGGCCGTCGACGATGACGGAGCCGACTTCGTCGATGCCGCGCGATGGATCGATGATGCGGGCGCGCTCAAAGACGGTTGTGCTCATACGCCGCGGCCCTCGTGGTTGCGACGCGGGTCCAGCAGCGCTTCCATGACCGCCATGCGCACGGCAACACCCATCTCGACCTGTTCCTGGATGACACTCTGCGGGCCATCGGCGATTTCGGAGGCGATCTCGACGCCGCGGTTCATCGGCCCGGGATGCATCACCAGCGCGTCGTCCCTGGCCGCCTTCAGTTTTTCGGCATCGAGGCCGAAATAGCGGAAATATTCGCGCACCGAAGGCACGAAAGCGCCCTCCATGCGCTCGCGCTGCAAGCGCAGCATCATCACCACGTCGGCGCCCTTGAGGCCTTCGGCCATCGAGTGGGTGACGATGACACCCATCTTCTCGATGCCCGTGGGCAACAGCGTCGACGGTGCGACGACCCGCACCTGCGCGCCGAGCGCGTTGAGCAGCATGATGTTGGAGCGCGCCACGCGCGAGTGCAGGATGTCGCCGCAGATCGCCACGATCAGCTTCGACAGCGGACCCTTCGCGCGGCGGATGGTCAGCGCGTCGAGCAGCGCCTGTGTCGGGTGTTCATGCGCGCCGTCGCCGGCATTGACCACCGAACAGCCGACTTTCTGGGCAAGAAGTGCCGCCGCGCCCGCCGACTGATGGCGGATGATCAGGATATCGGGCCGCATGGCGTTCAGCGTCATCGCGGTGTCGATGAGCGTTTCGCCCTTCTTCACCGAGGAGCTCGCCACCGACATGTTCATGACATCGGCGCCGAGCCGCTTTCCAGCCAGCTCGAATGACGATTGCGTCCGCGTCGAGGCCTCATAGAAGAGGTTGATCTGGGTGCGGCCGCGCAGCGTCGAGGTTTTCTTCTCGGACTGCCGCGAGATTGCGACCGCCCGATCCGCCCGGTCGAGCAACAGCTCGATGTCGGCGGGGGAAAGGTCGCGGATGCCCAGAAGATGGCGGTGAGGATAGAGTCGCAGGGACGAAGCGTCGGTCATCTCAAGGCGCTGCTATAGGGTGGAGATTTTGCGGCTGCAAGCGCCAGCTCTGCATTGGAGCCGTTCTCCTCAATTTTTTCGCGTAGATAGCCGATTAAATCGGCCGGTATTTTCATCGCGCGCGTTGTATGGCTTGGGCTATATCTAGCCGATGGCCTCGGATTCGTGGCTTTCAGACGACAGGGACCTTTCTACCGACAGTAAGGATTGGGCGTGACCGACGACGTGACGAACCAGCCGCCGCCGCTGACGGGCGGCAACGCCTGGCGGGGCGATCCGTTGCTGATCCAGCTTGCCGAGCGTTTTTCCGATCCGGTGCGCAAGGATCTCGACGGGCTCGGCCGTTTCGTGCTGACGCAGGAGGCGCAGGAACTGGCCCGTCTCGCCAATGTCGAGACGCCGAAGCTCAGGACGCATGATCGCCAGGGACGGCGCATCGATGTGGTCGAGTTCCATCCCGCCTATCATGCCTTGATGCGCCGCTCGGTGGCCAATGGGCTGCACTCCTCGGTGTGGGAAAACGGCGACGCCGAGATCGGCCGTCGCCATCAGGTCCGCGCTGCCCGGTTCTATCTGACGGCGGAGCTCGAGACCGGGCATCTGTGCCCGATCACCATGACCAACGCTTCGCTCGCCGCCTTGATGGCCAGCCCAAAACTGTTTCGCGAATGGGCGCCGCGCGTGACGACGCGCAAATACGACCAGAGCCAGAAGCCACCGGTCGAGAAGACCGGGCTGACGCTCGGCATGGGCATGACCGAGAAACAGGGCGGCACCGATGTGCGCGCCAATGTGACAAGGGCGGAACGCGCCGGCAGCGGGTTCTATCGCCTGACCGGACACAAATGGTTCATGTCGGCGCCGATGTCGGATGCGTTCCTGGTGCTCGCACAGGCGCCGGAGGGATTGTCCTGCTTCCTCGCGCCGCGCGTTCTCGGCGACGGCTCGGGCAACGGCTTCCGCTTCCAGCGGCTGAAGGACAAGCTCGGCAACCGCTCCAACGCGTCCTCCGAAGTGGAGTTCGTCAACACCATCGGCGAGATGGTCGGCGAACCGGGTGCGGGCGTGAAGACGATCATGGACATGGTCACCTTGACCCGGCTCGACTGTGCGGTCGCATCGTCGGCGATCATGCGCGCGGGTCTCGCCGAGGCCGTTCATCATGCCCGCCACCGCCAGGTGTTCGGCACAAACCTGATCGAGCAGCCGCTGATGCAGCGTGTGCTGGCCGACATGGCGCTCGATGTCGCCGCCGCCACCGCGCTGTCGTTCCGGCTGGCGCGGTCCTTCGATGAGGCGGCGAGCGATCGCGGCGAGGCGGCATTTGCCCGCGCCATGACTCCGGTCGTCAAATACTGGGTCTGCAAGATCGCGCCGCCGCTGCTCTACGAGGCGATGGAGTGCCTCGGTGGCAATGGTTATGTCGAGGAGGCGCCGCTCGCCCGCTACTATCGCGAGGCTCCGGTCAATGCGATCTGGGAGGGCTCCGGCAATGTCATGGCGCTCGACGTGCTACGCGTGCTCGGCCGCGCGCCCGGCCTGTTCGAAGATGTGCTGGCCGGCATCGACCGGGATCTCGGCGCCGGCGGGCGCGGCACGATCGGCGTGCTGAAGGCGGCGATGCAGGTTGCGGCAACCGACGACGGCTCGGCCCGGCTGCTCACCGAACAGCTCGCTTTGTCGGCTGCGGCGGCTGAACTGCGCCGGCTGGGGGCAGGGCGGATCGCCGACGCCTTCGTCGAGACGCGGCTGGCCGGCCAGTGGCGCAACACCTATGGCATGCTCGATTCGCGCCACGACGCGCGCATGATCATCGACACGCTCTATCCGCCAGTGAATTGACAGGTGAATTGAGAAGCGCGAGAAAACCGGCGCCATCCATCATTTTGAGGCGCTGGCGATCATTCTCAGGCACGTCACCGATCGCCGTTAACCTTAACAAATGGTTTCCGTTGCGGTGACGGGCGGCAAAGCCCACTGTCCCGTCGAGAGCAAGGAATGGTGCAATCGGCCCTTTCTTGCTTTGCGAAGCAGGAACGCCGATGCGACATGTACTGACCTCCCTTCTGGCCTTGCACTGGACGATCGTTTTCGCCCTGCTTGCGCTCATCTGCATCGACGGAAACCGTGGTGTGGCGGCGGCGCTGGGCGTTTTGGGTGCCTCCCTCGAGGGCAGCCGCTTCGTCGACCTCGACAACGCGATCGTCGTGGCGCCACTGGCCACCGCATTGCTGGTCGTGGCTGTGCTGTTCTTCTGGGCCTTCGTCGAAACCCTGATCAATGACGCGACCAGCGAGGGCGTCGATAGCGTCGCCCGCATCGCTTTCATCTCCGCGTCCGGCGTGTTGTCGCTGATCGTCATTGGCGGCGCCGCGCAAGGCATCAACGGGCTGCTCATGGCTGTCGCCGTGCAACTGGCGGCCCTGCTGGCATCCTATGTCGCCATGCTTGCCGAGCGGCGGTCCACAGTGGCGGCGGTGGTTCCGGCCGAAGGCGAGATCCGCGCCGCCGCGCACGGCATGGCAAAGGCCGCTGCGCACAATTCGCTGCTTTCGCTCATATCGGGCCGGACAGGCTCGACTCCCGGGGGAGGCCGCTGATGCGTTATATCTTCGCGTTGTGGGCGGCCCCGATGGCGCTGTTCTGGGGTTGGTTCTACCTGTCGCTCAACGACATGAACTTCGGTTATGTCATGCTGAGCCGGCAGCTGCACGACTTCGTCTTCCAGCTCTATGGCCAGATGCTCGGAATCGATCCGGCGACCATCCCCGGCATGGTGGCAAAGGCCTGCGTCTTCGACGGGTTTCTGCTGATGGCGCTTTGGGCGTTCCGCCGCCGCCGCGAAATCGCCGGCTGGATCAAGCGGCGCTGGGAGGGTCCGGTTCCGTTCGAGCGGATGCGTGGAGCGACTGAAGCCGGTCCAAAACTCCCTGCAGAATAAACGCGGCTGCCGCCGAATCGATCTTGCCGGCGCGTTTGCGGCGCGAAAAATCCATCTCGATCAGGGTCCTTTCGGCCGCGACCGTCGATAGTCTTTCATCCCAAAACACGAACGGCAGATCGCTCATCTGCCCCATGTTGCGGACGAAGGCGCGCGATTTCTGCGCCCGCGGCCCTTCCGAACCGTCCATGTTGATCGGCAGTCCAATCACCACCGCGCCGGCATTTTCCTTCTGAAGCAAGGCCAGCAGGACGGTGGCATCGAGCGAGAATTTCTTTCGCATGATGACCGGGCGCGGATGGGCGAAGGAAAACCTCTGGTCCGAGACCGCGAGGCCGATCGTCTTGTCGCCGAGGTCAAGCCCTGCCAGCGTCTTGCCGCCGGCGAGCCGCGCCGGCAATTCCTCGATCGTGATAATGCCCAATGGCTGCCCTTCGTCTTTCAACGCCTCGTGTTTTGCCAACGCGCGACGGACACAGTACCCCTTTGATCTCAGGGCCATCGGCGTTCTATCCTTTGGCACGGCAAAAATCGAGGAAAGCATTATGAAATTGACCTGGTACGGCCACTCGGCCTTTCGCATCGAAACCGCCGATGCCAAGATCCTCATCGATCCTTATCTGATCGGCAATCCATCCTGGACGGGTGGCTGGGAGGGGCCGGCCGAGGGAATCACGCATGTGCTGCTGACCCACGGTCACAGCGATCACATCAACGGCGCGGTGGAAGTGCTCGGCAAAAGCGGCGCCCAGCTGGTCGCCAATTTCGAGATCTGCATGTACCTCGTCGGCAAGGGTGTCAGCGACAAGACGATCAATCCGGGCAACATCGGCGGCACCGTCGATTGCGGCGGCTTCACCACCACTTTCGTCCAGGCGCTGCATTCATCCTCGTTCCCGGGCGATGGCGGCCAGAACACCTACCTCGGCAATCCCGGTGGCCTCGTCCTGCACTTCCCGGAAGACAGGACGCTCTACCACATGGGCGACACCGACATCTTTTCCGACATGGCACTGATCAACGAGTTGCATGAACCGAAGATCGGCATCGTGCCGATCGGCGACCGCTTCACCATGGGCGGTGCGGTGGCCGCGCTCGCCTGCCGCCGCTTCTTCAAGTTCGAAACCGTGGTTCCCTGTCACTTCGGCACGTTTCCGATGATCGATCCGACCGCCGAGAAGTTCGAGGCCGGCCTGGAAGGATCCGGTGTGAAGGTGGCGTTGCCGAAAATCGGTGAGACGATTACGATTTAGAAGCAGCTAAAGCGGAATGAAACCATGGCGTTGAGGCAATCTCTTTGCGTGTCCATGTTGGTCGCGGCGTCGCCGGCGCTCGCCGCGGATGATTTCATCGAAGGCCTCTACCTGCAGTCAGAGGAGCTTTGCGCGCAGGCCAGGAAGGCTACGCTGCAAACGCTGATCGACGCCGGAAACATCGTGCTTTCGGCGCACGGCCTGCAAGGCGTCGAATACAATTGCGAGTTCGTCCAGATCAGCAAGGCGACAGCCTCGCCAAGCTGGGCGGTGACGGCCGTCTGCCAGGAACCGGGTTATGTCTTTCCCGACGTCCTTTCAGTGACCCAAATGAGCCCGACGCAGATCGATCTCGTCTCGGTCCGGCCCACCGACAACGAAAGCGAGGCGAGCGGCAACAGCGGCAGCTACTATCTGTGCGAGGGCGTTGCCCTGCCATAGACTTGTCCGTGGACCAATGGCCGAGAGCCAGACCGCCACCACGCCTGGTCTCTCGCATGATGCATGATGCATGTTGCGCCGCGCGCGCGGCGCCGCTATAGCCCGAACTGGTTTTCCCCGAGGCAAAAACATGTCCGTTGACCTGCAGACAGTGAAGCGCGTCGCGCGTCTCGCCCGCATCGCGGTGAGCGAAGAAGATGCCGAACGCATGACCGGCGAACTGAACGCCATACTGGGCTTCGTCGAGCAGTTGAACGAGGTCGACGTTTCCGGCGTCGAGCCGATGACCTCGGTGACGCCGATGGAGATGAAGAAGCGCGGGGACGTCGTCACCGACGGCGACAAGGCCGCCGATATCGTCGCCAACGCGCCGGCGACCGACGAGAATTTCTTCCTCGTGCCGAAGGTCGTGGAGTAGCTCGACGATGGCAATCGAGATCGCGATTGAACCGCCGCTGCAGGACGACGTGCGCGGCCTGGTCCACGAACTCAACGAAACGTTGCTCGAATTGACGCCGCCGGAGCACTGCTACCACCTGACGGTCGAGCAGATGGCCGCTGAGGATACGACCGTCTTCATCGCCCGCGACAACGGTTTGGCCATCGGCTGTGGTGCGCTGAAGCGCCATGCCGGCGCTGTCGGCGAGGTCAAGCGCATGTACACGCGGCCTTCGCATCGCGGCCGCAAGATCGGCGCCATGATCGTCGAGCGGGTCGAGACGCTGGCGCGCGCTGAAGGGCTGAAGCGCCTGGTGCTGGAGACGGGCGACCGTCATCCCGCCGCCTGGACCGTCTACGAACGCGCCGGGTTCTCGCGCTGCGGCCCGGTGCTGGATTATCCCGATTCCGAGTGGTCGGTGTTTTACGAAAAGAGCCTTTGATGAGCGACCTGACCCAGCTGACGATTTCGCAGGCCCGCGCCAAGCTGCGCGGCAAGGAAATCACCGCGACCGAGATCACCGAGGCCTATCTCGCTGCCATCGATCGCGCCAATCTGGCGCTCAATGCCTATGTCGCGGTTACCGGCGACAAGGCGCGCGATATGGCCAAAGCCTCCGACGCAAAGCTGGCGAAGGGCGAGGGCGGTGCGCTGGAAGGCATCCCGCTCGGCATCAAGGACCTGTTCGGGACCGAAGGCGTCCATACCCAGGCCTGCAGCCATGTGCTCGACGGGTTCAAGCCGCGCTACGAATCGACCGTTACCACCAATCTATGGGCCGACGGCGCGGTCATGCTGGGCAAGCTCAACATGGACGAGTTCGCCATGGGGTCGTCCAACGAGACATCCTATTATGGCCCGGTCATCAATCCGTGGCGGCGCTCGCGCCTCGACACGGTGGTGATGCCGACAACGCATCAGGGCGACGGCGGCTTTGTCTCCGCAGGCGGCACCAGGACCGCGCGCAGCCTCGACAATGCGCAGCTGGTGCCGGGTGGTTCCTCCGGCGGTTCGGCGACCGCCGTCTCGGCCTTCCTGTGCGCAGGTGCCACGGCGACGGATACTGGCGGCTCGATCCGCCAGCCAGCCGCCTTCACCGGCACCGTCGGCATCAAACCGACCTATGGCCGCTGCTCGCGCTGGGGCATCGTCGCCTTTGCTTCGTCGCTCGACCAGGCCGGGCCGATCGCCCGCGACGTGCGCGACGCCGCGATCCTGCTCAAATCGATGGCCTCCGTCGATCCGAAGGACACGACCTCGGTCGACCGGCCGGTGCCGGACTATGAGGCGGCGATCGGCAAGCCGATCAAGGGTATGAAGGTCGGCATTCCCAGGGAGTACCGCGTCGACGGCATGCCCGAAGAGATCGAGGCGTTGTGGCAGAAGGGCATAGCCTGGCTGAAGGACGCCGGCGCCGAGATCGTCGACATTTCGTTGCCGCATACCAAATACGCGCTGCCGGCTTACTACATCGTGGCGCCCGCCGAGGCGTCCTCCAATCTCGCCCGCTACGACGGCGTCCGCTACGGGCTGCGCGTGCCGGGCAAGGACATCGTCGACATGTATGAGAAGACCCGTGCCGCCGGCTTCGGCCGCGAGGTCAAGCGCCGCATCATGATCGGCACCTATGTGCTGTCGGCCGGCTATTACGACGCCTACTATCTGCAGGCGCAGAAGGTGCGCAATCTGATCAAGCGCGACTTCGAGACTGTTTTCGCCGCCGGCGTCGATGTCATCCTGACCCCGGCGACACCATCGGCCGCTTTCGGCATCGCCGACGAGGACATGGCTGCCGATCCCGTCAAGATGTATCTGAACGACATCTTCACCGTCACCGTGAACATGGCCGGCCTGCCGGGCATCGCCGTGCCCGCCGGGCTGGACGCCAAGGGCCTGCCGCTCGGCCTGCAACTGATCGGGCGGCCGTTCGATGAGGAAACGTTGTTCCAGACCGCTGCCGTCATCGAGCAGGCTGCCGGCACATTCCAGCCGGAAAAGTGGTGGTAAGGATGTCGCTCGTCCGACGGGGGTGAGCGATGTTCTTCTACCTTTCCAAGGTCTTCTGGTTCTTCATCCAGCCGCTCAATCTGGCCATTTTCCTTCTGCTGGCCGGGTTTTTCGCTGGCATGATCGGCCGCCGGCGGCTTGCCGCCACCGGCGGCGTGCTGGCGTTTCTGATCCTTGGGCTGTCGGCGTGGACGTCGCTCGGCGCCATGATGCTCAACCCGCTGGAGGAGCGCTTTGCGCGCCCGCCGCTGCCGGAAAAGGTCGATGGCATCGTCGTGCTCGGCGGCGGCCTCGAGGGCGCCATCAACCTGGTGCGCGGCGGGTATGAGCTCAACAGCGGCGGCGATCGGATGGTCGAAACCGCGATTCTCGCCCGGCGCTTTCCAACCGCCAAGGTGGTCTCCGGCGGCACCGGCGAACTTTTTCCCGAGGGCGAGGGCGATGCTGCAACTGCGCCCCGATTGCTCACCGCGCTTGGTGTGACGGCCGATCGCCTGATCCTCGAAAACAAGTCCCGCAACACCTATGAGAATGCCGTCTTCACCAAGGAGCTGGTAACACCGAAGCCCGGCCAGACCTGGCTGCTGGTGACCTCGGCCTTCCATATGCCGCGCGCCAAGGCGCTGTTCGACAAGGCCGGCTTTGCGACAATTCCCTGGCCGGTCGACTACCGCACCTCGGGGCGGGAAGGCATTGGCCTGTTCCGCGACAATCCCGCCGATTCGCTACAGACCACCACAATGGCCATCCGCGAATGGATCGGGCTCTTCGCCTACTGGCTGTCTGGCCGGATCGATCAGCCTTTTCCCGCGCCCGGCGGCTGACCGATCACCGCCTGCCTGGCCGCCGAGAAAAACTGGCGCCGCACCAGCACGGCCAGCAGCAGAAGCGTCGACAGCACGAACACCATGGGATCGACGAACCAGCCGAGATAGCCGATCGAGAAGAACACGCCGCGCAGGCCGGAATTGAAATGCTTTCCGGCCAGCATGTTCATCTGCGCCGCACGCCAGACCGCCGTTTCGGTGACCGGGTTGCGTGACGCTTCGCCATGCGGGATCGGCACGGCGCCGATCAGGATCGTGCAATAGTTGAACAGCCGGTACGCCCAGCCGAATTTGAAGAACGAAAACGCAAGGATCAGCACCAGTCCAAACACCTTTATCTGAAAGGCCGCGCGCGACGGGGCGCCGCCCAGGGGCAGGTCGCTGAGCACTTCAAGCACCCGGTCGGATGCGCCGAGCAAGGCAAAGCAACCGCCGATCGCGATCAACGAGCTTGAGGCGAAGAAGGCAGTGCCTTGCTGCAACCCGCTCATGATGGCGGTGTCGACGATGCGGATCTCGCGCTCGGCCATGGTGCGCATCCAGGCTTGCCGCTGCGCATTCATCGCCGTCGTCAGCGATATGCGGCTGACCAGCTTGCCGTCGGAGGCGAGCGTGTGCAGCAACCACACGACCAGGAAGAAAGCCAGCGCCGCGAGATCGGCCGTCGAAAGATGAAGGGAATCGCCCATGGGTTGAATTTATCACATTCAGGGCGACCGCTTCGATGTCCGGCGTGGAGCGATCGACAATCAATGTCGCTGCCGGAGCAAACAAGGTCGGCAGGCGCTGCGCCGCGATTGCCAAAAGAGCGGAAACATCCTGGGACTTCCTATATGTAGTCCTTGACGTGACTCCAGGAGACAACGCCGCGTGTTCCTTTCGGTTTTCGACCTGTTCAAGATCGGCATCGGCCCCTCGAGTTCGCACACGATGGGGCCGATGACGGCCGCGGCGCGGTTTCTCGACGAGGTCGCGGGAACTGACTGGCCGCGCCCGGCGGGCGTCAAGGTCGACCGCCTCGCCGCCAGCCTGCATGGCTCGCTCGCCTATACCGGCATCGGCCATGGCAGTGATCGCGCGGTGGTGCTCGGCCTTGCGGGTCTCACGCCGCAGACTGTCGATCCCGATGAGGCCGACGGCATTGCCAGCCGCATCGCCGCGGAGAAGCGCATTTCACCGCCCGGCCATCCGTCCTATCGTTTCGACCCGGCCACCGATCTGGTGCTGGACCGCAAGACACCGCTCACCGGCCACGCCAACGGCATGGCGTTCTATGCCTATGATGCCGGTGGCCGCCTGCTGCTCAAGCGCATCTACTATTCGATCGGCGGCGGTTTCGTGGTTTCGGAAGAAGAACTGCAGCGGATGAAGGCCAAGGGGTCGGTGACGACCGAAGGCAAGAAAGTGCCATATCCCTTCAAGAACGCCGTCGAAATGCTGGCGATGGCCGGCAAAAGCGGCCTTTCCATCGCCGACATGAAGCGCGTCAACGAAGAGACGCAGATGTCGCGCGAGGAGCTCGACGCCGGCCTCGACGGCATCTGGAGCGCCATGAAGGGCTGCATCGACCGCGGCCTGTCGCAGGACGGCATCATGCCGGGCGGGCTGAAGGTGCGGCGCCGCGCCCGACAGCTCCACGACAAGCTGCAGGAACAGTGGCAGCAGAACAGACCCAATCCTTTGCTCGCCAATGACTGGCTGTCGATCTACGCCATGGCCGTCAACGAGGAGAATGCCGCCGGCGGCCGGGTCGTCACCGCGCCGACCAATGGTGCTGCCGGCACATTGCCGGCGGTGCTGCGCTACTGGCTGCATTTCCATCCCGAGGCCGATCAGCCGAGCATCCGCGACTTCCTGCTGACGGCCGCCGCCATCGGCGGCATCATCAAGACCAACGCCTCGATTTCGGGTGCCGAGGTCGGTTGCCAGGGCGAGGTCGGCTCGGCGTCGGCGATGGCCGCGGCCGGCCTGTGCGCCGTCATGGGCGGCACGCCCGAGCAGGTCGAGAACGCCGCCGAGATCGCGCTCGAACATCATCTCGGCATGACCTGCGATCCGGTCGGCGGGCTTGTGCAAGTGCCGTGCATCGAGCGCAATGCGCTCGGCGCGGTCAAGGCGGTGACGGCTGCGTCACTGGCCATCAAGGGCGACGGCGTCCATTTCGTGCCGCTCGACGCGGCGATCGAGACGATGCGCCAGACCGGCCTCGACATGAACGAGAAGTACAAGGAAACCAGCCTTGGCGGGCTTGCCGTCAATGTCGTGGAGTGCTGAGAGGCTGGCTAAACTGGGATGCTCCCAACATCCCGCCTTGAAGAAGTGCTAGCTACGCTGCCTTTCTGATGAGCGTGACAAGGTCGTCATACTGATGGCCGCGCTTCTTCTTCTGAATGAAGGCATTCGATTTGTCATTGATCATCGGACGCAACTCCTGCGTGAGAAACGCTTTGTCCCTATCAGACAAAGGTATCTCGCCCTCGTTGCGTTTATAAATCTTGATGATTGTGTTCAGCCTGCGCAAGACCTCGGCTCTCTGATCGGATGCGCCTCCTGCACCTTGCTTCGTGGACAAATAGAAACGCATCATGTCGGTGAATGAGGCCGGACTTTCAATTTTGATCTCAGTCCCCCTAAGCGTTTCGGGTTCGCCAGCCAGGTAACCTTTAAACTGCGGCCCCATGGACCCGAGGAAATTTTCGTAATCCAACACAACGAGTTGCCCAAGTCTGTTGGTTTTCAGATATGTTACAGACTTGACGGCATCTGAAACCGGCGCAATTTCAGACTGAAGGCGGGCTGCATCACGTTGTACAGTGAGCGTAAAATCAGCGTTGATCTCGGCGGCAGCAATCTCATTACCAGAGAGCGCGTGGTGAATTCGCTGAATTAACGCGAGCAACCTCTTATCCTTGGACGCTCGGATGACCGGAGCTCTAATATCCAAGGCACCTGACTTGACCAAGTCTATGTCTTGCTGCGTCAGGCCGGTGTCAGGGCCACTGGCAAGTACCGAGTCAAGAATTTTCGCAAGTATCTTTTTTGATCCCGAGTTGCTGGCGAGGTCATGTTGTATGAAACCAAAGCTCAGCCCGTTCAAGCCGTTGGTCATTTTAGCGTCGCTCAGACAGTAAGCGACGCGGCCACCTGCAGCTTCGTTCTCCAATAGAACATCGACAAAGTCGACTAACAGCTTGTCATCTTTGTCACTGACAAGGTCGGCAGACGAGCGCGTTGAGCCGTTGCACGATGGAATATCGAAAGCACTCGCCGGAAACGCGCAAATTATGGTCGAAAGCGCAACAGCAAACCCAATTGTCGAAATTCTCATTTTCCCCTCCTAACCCCGCTGCGATACAATCAGAGATCGCCCTTGCTGTCGATTGGCAGAAGTCCATGTGAGGTAGAGCTGTGGATTCTTGCCGATTTCGTCGCCAGCATAACCATGGCGGTGGCATGGCCATCATTTTTTATCGGCCTGCATGGAGGCGGCAGGCATCGCGTCACCCCGCTGGCACTGTGGAGAAATCGATCAGGCCGTTGACGCGTTCGCGCGCCGGACTAAACCTTAAGCGATGTCTCTCAATCTCATAAAACTCTGTGTCGGCTGCGACAGCGTCGAGGATCTCGAAGAGTGGATCGCCTTCCGCCTCGATGAGCGGCGGCGCGCCGGTGAGCCGGTCGAGCAGTATCACACCACCCGCATGGTGCCGACGCGCGCCTCTGAAATCACCGATGGCGGTTCGCTCTACTGGGTGATCAAGGGCAATGTGCAATGCCGCCAGCTGATCACCGAGATCCGCCCCTTCACCGACGACGAGGGCATCGGCCGCTGCCACCTGATCCTCGATCCGCAGGTCGTGCGCACCGACTGGCAGCCGCGCCGGGCTTTTCAGGGCTGGCGCTATCTGAAACCGTCGGACGCGCCGATCGACCTCGGCAAGGGCAAGGCCGGGCTGATCGAGATGCCGCCGAAGCTCAGGCGCGAGCTTGCCGATCTCGGCCTGCTGTAAGCCGTCGCGCCTCGAGGGGTTGGCGTGCTTCAATTGCGGCTGGTTTGCTGGCCTCAAACTTGCCGCGCGCTGGACTTGCAAGCGGCGCGACAACGCCACATCTTGTTTTCATGAGCGACAAAAAGCAGCCCGTGCCCGCAAGGGCCAATCCTGCGCCGGTCAAACCTCAATCCAATGCCGGCGAGATCGAAGCCTTTCTTCGGCAGGCAAGGACGCTGGCTGCGTCGGCGACGGGTTCGGGCAGGCTGATCCTTTCGCTCGACGCGACGATGAGCCGCCAGCCGACCTGGGATCTGGCTTGTGAGCTGCAGGGCCAGATGTTCGATGCCGTCGGCAAGGCCGGAACCCTGAGCGTCCAACTGATCTATTTTCGCGGCCTGGGCGAGTGTCGTTCGTCCGCTTTCGTGACCGATACCAATGCCTTGAAGCAGCTGATGACGCGAATCGAATGCCGCAGCGGCCACACCCAGATCGGCAAGGTGCTGGCGCATGCGCTGAAACAGACGGCCACGGCCAAGGTCAATGCGCTGGTCTATATCGGCGATGCGATGGAAGAGAACATCGACGACCTGGTCGAAAAGGCCGGCAGCCTCGGCCTGCACGGCGTTCCTGTCTTCGTCTTCCAGGAAGGCCATGATTCCGGCGCAGAAAAGGCGTTTAAGGAAATCGCTCGGTTGTCCAAAGGGGCTTGGTTCCGATTTGATCGGCGGGCCGCCGCGACCCTGGCGGGATTGCTTTCGGCGGTTGCGGTGTTTGCAACCGGCGGGCTGAAGGCGCTCGAGGCCAGGGGCAGGCCGGAAGACCGGCTGATGATCGAACATCTGCGGGGCAGCGGGAACTGATGGGCGCAGTTATCTCATTTGTTGCATTGCTTCTGGTGCTTCTCGGCGCGGTGACCATCTTCCTGCGCGCCGATCCGGGAAAACTGGCAAGCGGGATGCGCACGCTCGGGCCGGTCCTTCTGGCGCTGGTCGGCGTTGCCGTGCTTGTGGTCGGGCGTGAGGGCATCGCCGGCATCATACTGGCCGCGGCATTTGCCTGGTATGGTTCGGTGCGAATGAAACGCCAGACGGCCAGTCCGGCGCCGGGCAAGCGTTCGACGGTGCGTACCGCGGCATTGGAAATGGAGCTCGATCACGCCACCGGTGGACTGGAGGGCCTTGTGCTGGCCGGCCGCCATGAAGGCAAGATGCTGGGCGCGATGGGCCTGGCCGAATTGCAGCATCTCTACCGTGAGCTCTCCGGCGATCCGGAGAGCCGGCAGTTGCTAGAGACGTATCTTGACGGCAGATTTCCCGTCTGGCGCAAAAACGCTGAGACGGACGGTGGCGAAGGGCTGGGTGTTGCGCCAGGTTCGGGCACCATGACTAAGGAGGAGGCCTACAAGATCCTTGGTCTTGAAGCGGGGGCCGCCGCGGCGGATGTCCGCAAGGCGCACCGCCGCCTGATGCAGCGCCTGCACCCCGATATCGGCGGCACGTCTTTCCTGGCGGCGCGAATCAACGAAGCCAAGGACGTCTTGCTCTCCAATCACAACTAGTTCTCCTTCGACGCAGAATTTTTCCGGGAGATTGCTTCCACACCGTCCTACTGCTGGACGGCGTAGCACTCGATGTTCTTCTTCTTCAAAGCGGTGCAGGCCTTCCAGGCCGCGGTCTTCGAACCAAAGCCGCCGAAGCGGGCGCGGTAATAGGTGACGCCGTCCTTGTCGTAGGCAACGGTGAAGCCGGAAGCGTCGGCCAGCGCCTTGGGCGCCTGCTTGGTGGTCTTGTCGAGAAAGGCCTGGGCTTCGGACTGCTTGGGCGACGAGGCGACCTGGATGGCCCAGCCCGACGGCACCGACGCGGTGTTGACCGGGTCGACAGTCGGCGTCGCCGCCGGTGTCGGTTCGGCATAGGCAGCCACGACCTGGGCCGTGGCCACCTGCGGCGCCGATACGATGACGGTCTTGACCTTTTTCGCCTTGACGATAGGGGCAGCCTCTTCGCTCGGCGCGCTCTGCGCGGTGCTGTCTTCCGCGACAGTGGCGTCCTCGGCAACGGTCGCGTCATCCTGGGTCGCATCATCCTGCGCCGCCACCGGCTTGTCGTCCGGTGTCGGCGCGTCGTGCTTGGGCAAGAGCACCTTGGCAAGGGCGGTGATCGGGTTGCTGCCGCCGGCCTTGGCGACCAGATCGCCACCGCCGCGGGTCGACGCCCGCGGCAGATAGGTGTTGATCAAGGTGGCCATCTGGTTGTCCCGGCTGCCGCCGGAGGTGCCGCCCATGACCACGCCGACGATGCGGCGATTGCCGTCGGAAACCGACGAGACAAGGTTGAAGCCGGAGGCGCGGGTGTAGCCGGTCTTGATGCCGTCGACGCCCTTGATGCGCCCGAGCAGGCGGTTGTGACCGTTGATGCGCTGACGCCCATAGAGGAAGGAGCGCTGCGAGAAATAGCCGTAATACTGGGGGAAATGCTCCCTCAGTGCGATGCCGAGTGTCGCCATGTCGCGCGCGGTGGTGAACTGGCCGGGATTGGGCAGGCCGTTGGCATTGCGAAATACGGTGCCGTTCATGCCGAGCGCACGCGCCTTGGCGGTCATCATACGGGCAAAATTGGTTTCATTGCCGCCGAGCATTTCGCCGAGCGCGGTGGCCGAGTCGTTCGCCGATTTGGTGACCATCGACAGGATCGCGGTTTCGACCGTCACCGAACCGCCAGCCTTCACGCCGAGTTTCGTCGGCGGCTCGGCAGCGGCATTGGCCGAAAACACGACTTGCGAGTTCCTGCCGATCTTGCCCTTCGCCAGCGCCTCGAAGGTCAGATACAGCGTCATCATCTTGGTGAGCGAGGCCGGATAGCGCCTGCCATCGGCATCCGCCGAATAGAGCACCTTGCCGGTCTTGGCGTCGATGACGATTGCCGCGGACCTCGCCGCCAGCGACGCGGCAACGTCGCCGCAGACGAATGTCATCGCCAGGGCGAAGATCATCATCGTTTTGAGAGGGGAGGTGGATTTGGAAACGATGCCCAACAACGCCTTACGCACTGGTACTTCCCTTGGATTATTCGTTGCGCTGGAGGCGGCGAAGGGTCCTGCCTCACTTCCAGCCAAGCTACCGGGGCAGCGTTACCAATCCGTTTATGGTAACCGCCGCGTTCACCATTTTCTTCGGGCTTGAAGCTCTCTTTATTCGATTTTTAGCCATTGACTGCGCAGGCGGGGTCGCAACGCCGGCGAAATATTGACTTTTGTGCGGCGCACAATATATTGGCGTGCATTGCACAAGAGCGCCCCGAAGAAGGACGCTTCAACCCAAGGGAATGCGTGAAATGACCCAGACCTATGAGGACTTCAGCAAATACGGCAAAGAGTTTGCCGATACCGGATTGAAGAGCTTCGCTTCGCTCTCCAAGGGCGCCCAGGCGATCGCCACCGAAGCTGGCGAATACACCAAGAAGAGCTTCGAAGCCGGCAGCGCCACCGTCGAAAAAATCATTGCGGCCAAGTCGCTGGAAAAGGTGATCGAGATCCAGTCCGATTATGCCAAGCAGTCCTATGAGGCGTTCATCGCCGAGGCCACCAAGATTGGCGACCTCTATGCCGAACTCGCCAAGGAAGCCTACAAGCCGTTCGAATCGATCGTTGCCAAGGCGAAGTGATTTCGCCCGGGCGAATTGAATTCGCCTGACGCGACCCAGATCCGGCCCTTTGGGCCCGGGACAAAACCCGGCCGCGGAAGCGTGGCCGGGTTTTTTCATATCAATTTCCGCTCTGGAGCCTCGCGCTCCTTCACGATTGCGAAAATCGGCCAAGTTTGGTCACCTAGCCATATTGTCAGCTAAACAGAAGGGCTTAAAATCGTCCATCGAACACCTACATGTCGAACTCGCATGGGGATTCGAAAAAGGCAGGAATACGTGACGATCGGTTTGACTGCCACGAGACGCGTGGCGCGGATGCAAAACGGCGGCGGTGACGGCAATGAGGCCGGCCGCGGGACGGCTGTCATCACGCGCACCAAAACCAAGACGAAGAAGCCCAGCCTTTACCGGGTCCTCATCCTCAACGACGACTACACGCCCATGGAGTTCGTGGTTCACGTGCTGGAACGCTTTTTCCAGAAGGACCGCGAAGCCGCCACACGCATCATGCTTCATGTTCACAATCATGGAGTGGGCGAGTGCGGGGTCTATACATTCGAGGTGGCCGAGACCAAAGTGTCCCAGGTCATGGATTTCGCCCGACAGAATCAGCATCCGCTGCAATGCGTGATGGAGAAGAAGTGAGGTAACATGCCGGCTTTCTCCCAAGGCCTGGAAAAGGCGCTTCACCAGGCGCTGACGCTCGCCAATGAGCGGCACCATGAATATGCAACCCTTGAACATTTGCTGCTCGCGCTCATCGACGACACCGAGGCGGCCGCCGTCATGCGCGCTTGCAATGTCGATCTCGACGAGTTGAAGCACACGGTTCTCACCTATATCGACACCGAGCTCGACAACCTGGTCACCGGCTACGATGAGGACTCCAAGCCGACCGCCGGCTTCCAGCGCGTCATCCAGCGCGCCGTGATCCATGTGCAGTCGTCGGGCCGCGAGGAAGTGTCGGGCGCCAACGTGCTCGTTGCCATCTTCGCCGAGCGCGAGAGCCATGCCGCCTATTTCCTGCAGGAACAGCAGATGACCCGCTACGACGCGGTCAACTACATCTCGCACGGCATCGCCAAGCGTCCGGGGGCGTCGGAGACACGCTCGCCGCGCGGCGCCGATGACGAGCAGAGCGGCCAGAACGGCGCCGAGCCGCAAGAGGAAGGCGGCAAGAAGAAGCAGCAGCAGGATGCGCTGACCGCTTATTGCGTCAACCTCAACAACAAGGCCAAGGCCGGCAAGATCGACCCGCTGATCGGCCGCGAGTCCGAGATCAACCGC
Source organism: Mesorhizobium calcicola (assembly GCF_042682105.1). NCBI lineage: Bacteria > Pseudomonadati > Pseudomonadota > Alphaproteobacteria > Hyphomicrobiales > Phyllobacteriaceae > Mesorhizobium > Mesorhizobium calcicola. The sequence continues at coordinate 16,433 of NZ_JBHUGY010000012.1, read as the reverse complement.
ACCATCCAGGTGCTGTGCCGCCGCTCCAAGAACAACCCGCTCTATGTCGGTGATCCCGGCGTCGGCAAGACGGCGATCGCCGAAGGCCTCGCCAAGCGCATCGTCGAGGGCGACGTTCCCGAAGTGCTGCATAACGCAACCATCTTCGCGCTCGACATGGGCACGCTGCTCGCCGGCACGCGCTATCGCGGCGATTTCGAGGAACGGCTGAAGCAGGTCGTCAAGGAACTTGAGGATTACCCCGGCGCGGTGCTGTTCATCGACGAGATTCACACGGTGATCGGGGCAGGGGCCACATCAGGCGGCGCCATGGACGCGTCGAACCTGTTGAAGCCGGCCTTGTCGTCGGGTGCGATCCGCTGCATCGGCTCGACCACCTACAAGGAATTCCGCCAGTTCTTCGAGAAGGACCGTGCCTTGGTGCGGCGCTTCCAGAAGATCGACGTCAACGAGCCGACCATCGAGGACGCCATCGAGATCATGAAGGGCCTCAAGCCCTATTATGAGGAGTTCCACAAGGTGAGGTTCACCAACGAGGCGATCAAGGCCTCGGTGGAGCTGTCGGCGCGCTACATCAACGACCGCAAGCTGCCCGACAAGGCGATCGACGTGATCGACGAGACCGGCGCTTCGCAGATGCTGGTGCCGGAAGCCAAGCGCAAGAAGACCATCGGCATCAAGGAGATCGAAGCGACGATCGCCACCATGGCCCGCATTCCGCCGAAGACGGTTTCGGCCGACGACGAGAAGGTGCTGCAAGGCCTCGATATTGAGCTGAAGCGCGTCGTCTACGGCCAGGATACCGCGATCACCGCGCTGACCTCGGCGATCAAGCTGGCGCGCGCCGGCCTGCGCGAACCGGAGAAGCCGATCGGCTCCTACCTGTTCTCGGGTCCGACCGGCGTCGGCAAGACCGAAGTGGCCAAGCAACTGGCCGCCTCGCTTGGCGTCGAGCTGATCCGCTTCGACATGTCGGAATATATGGAACGCCACACCGTCTCGCGGCTGATCGGCGCGCCTCCCGGCTATGTCGGCTTCGACCAGGGCGGTCTTTTGACCGACGGTGTCGACCAGCATCCGCACTGCGTGCTGCTGCTGGACGAAGTCGAGAAGGCGCATCCGGACCTGTTCAACATCCTGTTGCAGGTGATGGACCACGGCAAGCTGACCGACCATAACGGCAAGCAGATCGACTTCCGCAATGTGATCCTGATCATGACCACCAATGCGGGCGCGTCGGATGCGCAGCGCGCGGCGATCGGCTTCGGTTCGACCAAGCGCGAAGGCGACGATGTCGAGGCGATCAACCGGCTGTTCACGCCGGAGTTCCGCAACCGTCTCGATGCGATCATCCCGTTCGGCTCGCTGCCGGTGCCGGTGATCCATCAGGTGGTGCAGAAGTTCGTCATGCAGCTCGAGGCCCAGCTTTCCGAGCGCGGCGTCACCTTCGACCTGTCGCCCGATGCGATCGCGTGGCTGGCCGACAAGGGTTATGACGAACGCATGGGCGCTCGGCCGCTCGGCCGCGTCATCCAGGAGCACATCAAGAAGCCGTTGGCCGACGAGGTGCTGTTCGGCAAGCTCAAGAAGGGCGGCACGGTGCGTGTCACCGTCGAGAAGAAGGAAACCGGCGAGACCGGTCTGAAGCTCGAATCGCTCGCCGACGAGGCGCCGGTGAAGCCGAAGAAGGAAGAGCCGGACGAAGCGCCGAAGCCGACAAAGGCCGTGGCGAAAAAGCCCGCGGCGAAGAAGCTGGTGGCGCAGAAGCCCGAAGCCAAGGGCAAGGACGGCGGCAAGCGCAGCCTGGTGCCGCAATTGCCTCGAAAGAACTGACCCTGACGAAAGTCGAAAAGCCCCGGAAATGAACTGACCCCCCGAAAGTTGGACACAACCTTCGGGGGTTTGCATGTCCAGACACAGAGCGAGTTTCAAGCGATCCGTTGTCGATAGCTATTTGTGCGGGGATGAAAGCTACGGGCGTGCGGTTGCCGTCGCGGCCGACGTCGCTGGTGGTCATCTAGCCTTGCTGTGCGTGGCGGCGTCTGTCGGCCGCCGCAGCGGCACCACCGATGGCGGGCACTATCGCAGCCGCTGTTCCCGGTCCCGGCCATCCTCGCCCTTCTGGCGCTGATCTACGTGACTTACCAGGGCTACCTGGACATCGCCTTCGGCTGTCCGAGCCTGACCGCACCGGGGCTGATCATGGTCGTGGCGGCGGTCTATTGCCTGCTGGTCCTGGCCGAGCAAACGGACTGGAACCTGCACGGTCCCGACGAGCTTGCAGGGTAGATCCACGTCCCTCCGACGGTCTGCTCCGGCAGGAGCCCAGCTCATACCGGGGCTCTTTTCGTGACGATGCCCTCACCGGACAAAAGCCCCCAAAAAAAGTCAGGCGGAAAGACCACTGCAAGGCCCGCCGAAGCCGGTTGATCCAGGCTGGTGCGCGCCTCCCGTGAAGCCTGTCGTGGACCGCGAAAGCGCCGAAAAAGCGCGGAAACCGCCTGTTTCGACGGCTCCCGACCTGCTGGCAAGCCTTGGTTCAAGCCCCAAAACCGGCGATCCGCGGCCTGGCGAGCGGCGTTGACAGATCGCCGTGCGGCATGCGTATTCCGGGTTCTTGGGGTTACGTCACGCAGTGCTGTTCGGACGGGCGGGGTTTTCTTGAACGGCGGCATTGGCGGGGGCGCCGGACGAGCGGTCACTGTAGCCTGAGGCAGTGCGCCGCTCGCTCCTGGCTCCGATGTTCACCATCGATCGTGCTGTTGCTTCCTGTCGGTCGCAGGCGGGCCACCCAGGCATTCACCCATCGTCGAAAGCTCAATGACAAGGCGCGTTTATCACGCTGAGCGGGCCGATCGATGCACGCGTGGCCTGTCGAGCGGCAGCAAAAAGCCCTTGAAGGAGGGAAATCTTTCAAGGGCTTGAATATTATATTGAATCTTAGACCGAGTAGTACATGTCGTACTCGACCGGATGCGGCGTCATTTCAAAGCGCATCACCTCGGCCATCTTCAGCTCGATGTAGCTGTCGATCTGGTCGTCGTCGAAGACGCCGCCGGCTTTCAGGAAGCCGCGATCCTTGTCGAGGCTCTGCAGCGCTTCGCGCAGCGAACCGCAGACGGTCGGGATCTTCTTCAATTCCTTCGGCGGCAGGTCGTAGAGATCCTTGTCCATCGGCTGGCCGGGGTGGATCTTGTTCTTGATGCCGTCGAGACCGGCCATCAGCATGGCGGCGAAAGCGAGGTAGGGGTTCGCGCCCGGATCGGGGAAGCGGACCTCGACGCGCTTGGCCTTGGGCGATGAGCCGAACGGGATGCGGCAGGAGGCCGAGCGGTTGCGCGCCGAATAGGCGAGCAGCACCGGCGCTTCGTAACCGGGAACCAGGCGCTTGTAGGAATTGGTCAGCGGGTTGGTGAAAGCGTTGATCGCCTTGGCGTGCTTGATGATGCCGCCGATGTAGAACAGGCAGCTTTCCGACAGGCCGGCATATTCATTGCCGGCGAAGGTCGGCTTGCCGTTCTTCCAGATCGACTGGTGGACGTGCATGCCCGAGCCATTGTCGCCGAAGATCGGCTTGGGCATGAAGGTCGCGGTCTTGCCGTAGGCGTTGGCGACCTGGTGCACGACATATTTGTAGATCAGCATCTTGTCGGCGTTGCGCACCAGCGTGTCGAACTTGATGCCGAGTTCGTGCTGGGCAGCCGCCACCTCGTGGTGGTGCTTTTCGACGCGCACGCCCATTTCGGCGAGCACGGTCAGCATCTCGGAACGCATATCCTGCGCGGAGTCGATCGGCGGCACCGGGAAATAGCCGCCCTTGATGCGCGGACGGTGGCCGAGATTGCCGGTCTCGTAATCGGTGTCGTCGTTCGACGGCAGTTCGGTGGAGTCGAGCTTGAAGCCGGTGTTGTACGGGTCGGCCTTGTACTTCACATCGTCGAACACGAAGAATTCGGCTTCCGGGCCGACGAAGATCTGGTCGCCGATGCCTTCCGACTTCATGTAGGCCTCGGCCTTCTTGGCCGTGCCGCGCGGATCGCGGTTGTAGGATTCGCCCGAAACCGGATCGAGGATGTCGCACAGGATGACCATGGTCGACTGGGCGAAGAACGGATCCATGTGAACCGTGTCCGGATCGGGCATCAGCACCATGTCGGACTCGTTAATGGCCTTCCAGCCGGCAATCGAAGAGCCGTCGAACATCACGCCATCGGCGAACATGTCTTCCTCGACTTCGATGACATCCATCGTCACGTGTTGCAGCTTGCCCTTCGGGTCGGTGAAGCGCAGGTCGACGAATTTCACGTCGTTGTCCTTGATCTGCTTCATGATGTCTTTGGCTGTCGTCATGTCATGTATCCCTGTTTGATGACGTTTTTTGATGATGACGTTTTCGCGAGGATGGCCGGGGCGGGTCAGACCGCGTCCATGCCGGTTTCGCCGGTGCGGATTCGCACGACTTCCTCGATGTTGGAGACGAAGATCTTGCCGTCGCCGATACGGCCAGTCTGGGCCGCCTTGCGGATGGCCTCGATCGCTCCATCGACCGCGTCGTCGCCAAGCACGACCTCGATCTTCACCTTGGGCAGAAAATCGACGACATATTCTGCGCCGCGGTAGAGTTCCGTATGGCCCTTCTGACGACCGAAGCCCTTGGCCTCGGTGACCGTGATGCCTTGCAGTCCGGCCTCCTGAAGCGCTTCCTTCACTTCGTCCAGCTTGAATGGCTTGATGATCGCTTCGATCTTTTTCATGTAAAAAGTGGCCTCCACTGCCAAAAAAACGGGTTGTGAGCCCCCGCTTGCGCCTCCATCAAGCACGAACTGTGCCAATTGGACAGATTTGAAGCGGTCTCATACGATTTCAAAGCCGAGCCGCACCGGGATGCAAATTCGCGTCATTCGCTGCATCGGATGCGGCATGGGCTGTTGGAGCCGCCACGACGCCGGCGCCTGCATCCGCACAACAATTAGGCATATCGCCTATTCGGCGGGCAGATTTGTGCCTGCGATGCCCTCATCCCAACAATATGGCCGCAAATTTTGCCAACTCCCCCTTTGTTTGCTTCGGATCGAAAATTGGACAATGCTTGATCGAATGCGGATCGGCAATCCATGAGCAACGAACTTCTTTCCCCCGCACAAATGAGCGAGGCCGATCAGCTGACAATTGCCGCCGGTCCGCTCGATGGTTATGGCCTGATGCAGCGCGCGGGCGAGGCGGTTGCGACCAAGGTCCTCAAGCGCTATCCGGCGGCGACGCACGTCCATGTGCTGTGCGGGCCCGGCAACAATGGCGGCGATGGTTACGTCGTTGCCCGCATCCTGGCCGGCTGTGGCGTCGGCACAACGATCTGGGCAAGCGGTACGCCGAGGCCGGAAACCGATGCGGCACTCGCCGCCAAGCAATGTCCGCTCAAGCCTCGGCCACTGTCCGGTTTCGACGCCGAGGCCGGCTCGATCGTGGTCGACGCACTGTATGGGGCCGGGCTGTCCAAGCCGCTGTCCGGCGATGACGCGAAAGCCGTCGACACTGCCTCAGCTCTGCGCCTGCCTGTGATCGCGGTCGACCTGCCGTCAGGCGTTTCAGGAGCAAGCGGCGAGATATTGGGCAGGGCGTTTCGCGCCGACATCACCGTCACCTTCGCACGAAAAAAGCCCGGCCACCTGCTGCTCCCGGGACGCGAGCGATGCGGCGAGATCGTGCTCGCCGATATCGGCATCGGCGACGGCATCGTCGCCCAGCTCGCCGTGTCGACCTTCGAGAATGGGCCCGACCTGTGGTTGCGGCAATTTCCCGTGCCGGCGGTGGACGCACACAAATACAAGCGCGGCCATGTCGGCGTCTTTTCCGGCGGCCCCAGCGCGACGGGCGCCGCGCGACTGTCGGCACTTGCCGCCGCGAGAAGCGGGGCAGGGGCGGTCACCGTGCTGTCGCCGGCCAACGCCATGCAGGTGAACGCCGCGCATCTCACCTCGATCATGTTGCGCAAGGCCGATGACAGCGTCGACATCGACGAGTTCATCGGCGAACGCCGGCCGTCGGCCTTTGTTCTCGGGCCTGGTTTCGGCGTTGGCGAAAGGACGCGGAAATTTGCACTAGCTCTGCTCAGCTCTGCCCTGCCAAGGGATACCCGCATTGACGGCCTCGTGTTCGACGCCGACGCGATCACTTCGTTTCGCGAGGCGCCCGATGTCTTGTTCGAAGCCTCTCGCCGATCGGACGCATCGGCTCTGGTGATGACGCCACATGATGGGGAGTTCGCCAGGCTGTTTCCCGGCATCGCCGGCGACATTGCCGCATCCAAACTTGACAAAGCGCGTTTGGCCGCCGTGCGTGCCAATGCCGTCATCGTCTACAAGGGCGCCGACACGGTGATCGCTTCTCCTGATGGCCGAGCGGCGATCAACGCCAACGGCGCGCCGTGGCTGGCCACCGCAGGGTCGGGCGATGTGTTGTCAGGGCTCACCGCCGGACTGCTGGCGCAAGGCATGCCGGCATTCGAAGCGGCCTGCGCCGCGGTGTGGATCCATACCGAGGCCGGCAGTCTGTTTGGGCCGGGGCTGATCGCCGAGGATCTGCCGCTGGCGCTGGTGCCGGTGCTGCGCGACCTTGTCGAAGCGCGTACGGCCGCCCGATGAGCCGCGCCCTGGCTCTGCTGCTCGCCACCCTCTTTGCTGTCTTCGTGGCGTCGGCCGCGCGCGCCGAAGGTCCCTTGACGATCGTCGACGACCCGGCCGTACTCGCTGCGCTCGATGCCAAAGGCTATGGCTTTGCCGGTCTTTTCGGCGCGGCGGGCGAGGGCGATCTGAAAACCCTTTACGACAAGGCGCCGGCCTATCATGCCATTGTCGACACGGTGGCATCAGATGTTGCCGCACTGCGCGCCGACATCAAGGCCGGCGGGCGGCCGCTCTATGAGGTCACCGACGGCAATGTCGGCCGCATCATGGACATGCGCTGGCTGAAGACCGATGCGGCGCGCTTCCGGCTGGTCGGCGTCGTCAACCGGCTCGACCGTCGCGACTTCGCGGTGCTGCTGGGTGACAAGAGCTGCGGCGAGGTGCGTTTCGTCTATCGCCTGGCCTACAGCTTCCGCAAAAACGGCAAGCTGCTGGCGTCGCGTCTGCCGTTCAATTTCAACGCCGTCTACAGCGCGGCACCCGATGCCGATGGCGGCTGCGTCGGCGTTGCCGGGCGCTGGACGCCGCAGCTCGACGAGACCGTCGATGCCGGCTGGCTGACCGGCGGGCCGCTGGAGAAAGCCGGGCTGACCTTCAAGCAGCTGGAACTCAACGCCCAGGTGGTGCGCTTTCCCTCCGGCCAGGAAACCGAGTTCGGCGGCCAGGCCGCCTATCTCATGCGGATATTCGGCGTCGATGGCGGGACCGTCAGCGAGAAGCCGCTGGAGAACACGCCCGACACCGCGCGGCTGTCGCAAGACGCGGCGCTGAAGGCAAGGCTCTCTGCCTATGTCGGCGCCAACCTGCGGGCGATCGACGACGGCGTCTTTGAAATCCCCGACGAATTCCTGGCCAGGAAGGTTATCTCGTGGTCGACCTTCGGCAGTGCGCGGCAGGCCAACCACCCGTTCGCGCCGCTGCTCCCGCCCGAGCAATTCGCATCGCTCGATTATTCCGGGCTAAAACTGGTGCGCACCCCGGAAGCGCTGGTCGAGCGGCTGGACAATGGCGCCTGCCAGGGTTGCCATCAGGCTGGTTCCACGGCCGGTTTCCATTTCATCGGCCTCGACGACAAGACGACGTCGCCGCTCAACCGCATCGAGGTCGGCATTTCGCCGCATCTTCACGCCGAGATTCCGCGCCGCCAGGCCTGGCTGCGCGCCACGGCGCAAGGCAAGGAGCCGAACCGCTTCCGTCCGCTCTCGTTTGCACCGCCTGCCGCCTGGACGGACGCCGGCGCGGTGGACTACGCACCGGCCGAGATGGCGATGCCGTGCCTGATGCCGGACGATGCCGCCCGCTTCGGCACGACCTGGCAATGCGGCGGCGGCACCGTCTGCACGCCGCTGGCCACTGCTTCGGGCGTGCGGACGAAACTGGCGCAGTGCCTGCTGCCCAAGGGCAGCGAAATGATGTTTTCAGGCCATCCCTGCCTGACCGGCTCGATCGCCAGCAACGCCACGCGGCCGTTCAACGACCGCTACAGCATATCGGGCCAGTTCGCGGCGTTCGCGCCGGATGTGTCGCGCACCGCCTACACCTGCCGTCCGCCGAAAATCGGCGTGCCTGGCGGTATCGCTTACCGCGGCTGCGACGACAAGGACCGAGCCTTCGCGGCCTTCAAAGCCGGCCGGCCGATGCCGAACGAGATCTGCGGGCTGGTCGGCGGCAAGAAATTCGACATCTGCGTGGCCACCAACAATTTCGACCAATGTCTTGGCGGCGCCGTCAATCGCGGCAACCGGCCGGCCTGTTCGGCCGATCATTTCTGCCGCGAGGACTATATGTGCCAGTCGCTGCCATCAGACACGCCGGGCATTGCAAAAGTGAAAGGCATCGGCTTCTGCTCGCCGACCTATTTCATCTTCCAGATGCGCATCGACAACCACGCCACACCGTGGGGCAGTTCCGTCCGCGCCACCATGGGAGCAGGATTTGGCGCGGCGGAAGAGGAGTAGCTGCTCGACAGCCTCCGAAAGGAGCGACATCAGCGCCTCACAGCGGGATGTTGTCGTGCTTCTTCCAGGGGTTCTGCATGTCCTTGTTGCGCAGCATCCGGAGCGCGCGGGCGATGCGGCGACGGGTCGAGTGCGGCATGATCACCTCATCGACATAGCCGCGCTCGGCGGCGACGAAGGGCGACAGGAAGCGATCCTCGTAAGCCTTTGTATGGGCTGCGATCTTTTCAGCGTCGCCGATGTCCTTGCGGTAGATGATCTCGACCGCGCCCCTGGCGCCCATCACGGCGATCTGCGCCGTCGGCCAGGCGTAATTCATGTCGCCACGCAGGTGTTTTGACGCCATCACGTCATAGGCGCCGCCATAGGCCTTGCGGGTGATGACGGTGATCTTCGGCACGGTCGCCTCGGCATAGGCAAACAGGAGTTTCGCGCCGTGCTTGATCAACCCGCCATATTCCTGCGCGGTGCCGGGCAGGAAGCCGGGGACATCGACGAAGGTGACGATCGGGATCGAGAAGCAGTCGCAGAAGCGCACGAAGCGCGCCGCCTTGCGGCTGGCGTCGGAATCGAGCACGCCGGCCAGCACCATCGGCTGGTTGGCGACGAAGCCGACCGTACGGCCCTCGACCCGGCCAAACCCGGTGACGATGTTCTTGGCGAAATTCTGCTGGATCTCGAAGAAGTCACCCTCGTCGGCAACTTTAAGGATCAACTCCTTGATGTCGTAGGGCTTGTTGGCGTTGTCGGGAATCAGCCGGTCGAGCGACAGATCGTGGTCGGTGACCGACTGGTAGCATTCGATCTCCGGGATCTCCGAGGTGTTGGAGGCCGGCAGCAGGTCGACCAGCCGGCGCATCTGCAGCAGCGCCTCGACGTCATTGTCGTAGGCGCCGTCGGCGATCGAGGATTTCGTCGTGTGGACGGAAGCACCGCCGAGGCTCTCGGCGGTCACGGTTTCGTTGGTGACGGTCTTCACCACATCGGGTCCGGTGACGAACATGTAGGAGGTGTCGCGCACCATGAAGATGAAGTCGGTCATCGCCGGCGAATAGACGTCGCCGCCGGCGCAAGGGCCCATGATCAGCGAGATCTGCGGAATGACGCCGGAGGCGAGCACGTTGCGTTGAAAGATTTCGGCATAGCCGCCGAGTGCAGCCACGCCTTCCTGGATGCGCGCACCGCCGGCGTCATAGAGGCCGATGATCGGCGCGCGGTTGCGCAACGCCATCTCCTGCACCTTGATCACCTTCTCGGCATGCGCCTCCGACAGCGACCCGCCGAACACGGTAAAGTCCTTGGCAAAGAGGTAAACCGGGCGGCCATTGACCGTGCCCCAGCCGGTGACGACTCCGTCGCCGGCGATCTTGGTCTTTTCCATACCGAAGTCGGTCGAGCGGTGCTCGACATACATGTCGAACTCCTCGAACGAGCCCTCGTCGAGAAACACCTCGATGCGTTCACGCGCGGTGAGCTTGCCCTTCTTGTGCTGCGCATCGATGCGGGCCTGGCCGCCACCCATGCGGGCGATGTCGCGGCGGCGCTCGAGTTCCTTCAGCACGTCCTTCATCGGTTACCTCCCAAGCCAGCGGCATTTCGTGGTAATCGTGCCGGCAAGCGAGCGCAAGCGCCGCCTACGCCACGCTTTTGTTGCACTGCAGCATGACACCCCTTGCATTTGGTCGCGAACTGGGCCATATGCGGCGGCATAGGCGCTTGGGCCGGGAACAATCCGGCCTTCTCGACGAATGAGACTGGTTGCGTCTGTTTTCCCTCTTTCCGGTATATCGGCCCCTCTTTCCGGTACATCACAAAGTGGCGAAAAAGCCCCGTGGCATGATGCCTGCGGGCACGACAGCGCAGCCGCGCGGACGAAACCGTCCGCCGCCTTGTCGTTCCATGACAATGTATCCGACGGCAGGTTGCGCCCTGCCGCCATCGACGTTTGCGGCCATGAGCCGCGTGAAAGAAGATTATTTTGACCAACGAGAACACTTCAACCAGTAGCAACACTGCGGAACTCAACGGTTTCGCCGCACTGGGAATTACGGGCGCGCTGCTCAAGGCGACCCATGCCGCCGGCTTTACCGATCCGAAGCCGATTCAGTCTCAGGCGATCCCGCCGCAGATGGAAGGCCGTGACATTTTCGGCATCGCCCAGACCGGCTCGGGCAAGACCGCGGCCTTCGCGCTGCCGATCCTATCGAAGATCATCGCTCTCGGCACCAAGCGCCGGCCGAAGACGGCGCGTGCGCTGATTCTCGCGCCGACGCGCGAACTCGCCGTGCAGATCGAGGACACCATCAAGATCCTCGCCAAGGGTGCGCATGTCTCGACCGCGCTCGTGCTCGGCGGCGTCTCGCGCTTCAGCCAGGTGAAGAAGGTTGCGCCCGGCGTCGACATCCTGATCGCAACGCCAGGCCGGCTGACCGATCTGGTGCGCGAAGGCGACCTCATGCTTGCCGACACCAAATGGCTGGTGCTGGACGAGGGCGACCGCATGCTCGACATGGGCTTCATCAACGACGTCAAGCGCATCGCCAAGGCGACCGCGCCCGACCGTCAGACGGTGCTGTTCTCGGCGACCATGCCCAATGAAATCGCCGAGCTGGCCAAGGGTCTGCTGAAGAACCCGATCCGCGTCGAAGTCGCGCCGCAAAGCACGGCCGCGGCAGAGATCGTGCAAGGCGTCGTCTTTGCCCGCACCAAGCAGAAGCGCCAGGTGCTGTCGACGATGCTCGCCGACGACGCGATGAAGTCCGTCATCATCTTTTCGCGCACCAAGCATGGTGCCGACAGGGTGACGAAGGACCTCGAGCGCGACGGCTTCAAGGCCGCCGTCATTCACGGCAACAAGTCGCAGAACGCCCGTCAGAAGGCACTGAACGATTTCCGCGAGGGTTCGGTGCGCATTCTGGTGGCGACCGACATCGCGGCGCGCGGCATCGACGTGCCCGGCATCAGCCACGTCGTGAATTTCGACCTGCCGGACGAGGCCGAAAGCTATGTCCACCGCATCGGCCGCACCGGCCGCAACGGCATGGACGGCATCGCCATCACGCTTTGCGATCCGTCGGAGAACAGCAAGCTGCGTCAGGTCGAGCGCATCATCCGCACCAAGCTGCCGATCGTTGCCGACCATCTCGGCAGCCCCGATCCGCTGCGCAATCCGGCTGAAAAGAACGAGCGCTTCGAGCCGGCCAATGACCGCAATGGCCGTCGCGACGGCAGGCGGCCCGGCGGCGAGAACAAGGGCAACGGCTTTGGCAAGAAGCGCTTCGGCGACAAGCCGGCTTTCGCTGGCGAGCGCAAGCCGGAAGGCGCCAAGCCTTTCAAGGGCAACAACAAGCGCCGCTTCGGCGGCAAGCGTCCGGCTGCGCGGGCTGCGTAAGCCAGGCTACGTTGTAATCGGTCAAGCTTAGGCTGGCTGATTGCCCGTGACTGGACAAAGAAAGGGCGGCTGAAGCGATGCTTCGGTCGCCCTTTTCGTCTGCTTACTTGGCCACCGCCTCGACCCATACGGCAATCCTTTGCGCCAGAAAGGCCGTGGTCGATGGCGACATCGCATCGCCGGCGATGACGTGGTTGTCGGGATCGCCGGTGTCGTCGACCGGAACCAGTTCGTGCGGCGCCCCCCAGCGCCCGGCGATTTCGCGGGTGCGGTCAGGCCGCACCACCTTGTCGGAATCCGAAAAGATGAACAGGGCCGGTATGGTCGCCTTTTCCACCGGCGCGGCGTAGGCGAGTTCGGTCAGCGCCTGCATCGGCAGCGTCGCGGCCATCGGATATTTGTGCGTCCAGAATTTCTCGTGCAGGGCGTTGCGGGTCGGAAAGCTGCGTTCCTTGCCGCCGACGAGATCGGCGATCTGTTTGCCCCACGGCATGGTCAGGATCTCGGCGCCGGAAGCTTTGACGCCGAAATTCGGCGAGATGAACGCGATCGCCGCCACCCCGTCCGACGCGCCCGGCTGCGTTGCCGCCCATGTCGCCAGCGAGCCGCCGGTCGAGGTCGAGATGACGATCACCTTGCCGCCGATCGCCCTGCCGATGGCGAGCGCCTCCTCATAATCGTTGATCCAGGCATTGACGCTGCCTTGCGTCATCGCCGCGCCGTCCTGCCCGTGACCGGTAAGGCGGGTGTAGAAGAGGTTGGCATCGAGCTGGTCGGCCACCTCGTCGGGCAGCGGCCGGACCTCGCCCTTCGATGCGGAAAAGCCATGGATATAGACGATCGACAGCGGCGTCCTGGCATGCACCATCGGATTGGCCCAGACGATCTCCTTATCCAGCCCGTCGCGGATTCCAGGTATGGCGGCTTCTGTCTTCGCCACATAGGCCTGCGGATCGTCGCCGATGACCGAGGGATCGAAACGGATCGTGGTGTCGACAGGAACGCGCGGGCCAAGCACGAAGGCCAGTGCGAGGACAGCGACAAGGCCCAGCACAGCAAGCACGATCCGTCGCCCCATCGCAGACTCCAAAGAACATTTCTCAACCTATGGCGGCGACCACAAACAGGCAACGCCCGGCCCGGAGACGGAACCTGCCGATCTCGATGGCGTTCTATTCGCTTTGTGGCTTGCGGTCGTAGAGCAGCGGCCGCGCCTTCCAGCTGGTCATCAGGCTGATCACCCCTCTGCACAGCGGCCTCGGCAGCAGGCTGAGCAGCTTCAGCGGCCAGCTCAGCCGGCGCGGGAAGGTGACTTCGAAGCCGCCGGACTTGATGCCCCGCGCCATGCGGCGCGTCGCGCGGCTGACCGGCATCAGTCCCGGCATCGGCAGCATGTTCTTCTCGGTCAGAGCGGTGTCGATGAAGCCCGGGTTGATCACCTGGATGCGCACATTCATCTTGTCGAAGTCATACTTCAGCGACTCGGCCAGGATGTTGATCGCCGCCTTGGTGCCGCCATAGGCGGCCGTGGTCGGCCAGCCGAAATAGGCGGTGACCGAGCCGACCAGCACGACGTGGCCGCGCGCCCGCACACGCATGCGCTCGATGACCGGCACCAGGCCGTTGATGATGCCGAAATAGTTGACATCGAAGGAACGGCGAAAGTCGTTGACGACAAGATTTTCACCCGGCGTCGATATGTAGTTCCCGGCATTGAAGACGGCGAGCACGATGGGCCCGAGTTCCTTTTCGATCGCGGCGACCGTTCTTGCCATGCGCGGCTCGTCGGTGACATCGCAGGGAAAGGCCGTGACACTGCCCGGCATCTGCGCGGTCTCGACGATAAGCGTGTCGATCGGATCGTCGTCGAGCGCCGTCACCGCGACGGCATAGCCCTGGGCCGCGAGGTCCCTGGCCAGTGAACGGCCGATGCCGCTGCTGCCGCCCGTGATCCAGGCGACGCCGTGCTTCGGGTTGGCTCGATAGAGTGTCATGCTGCGCCCTGTCGACTTGTTCGTGTCTTGCTCTAGCGATGAAGAAATCGAATGAAAAGATGCATTTCAACACAGAGAGGAAATGAACTCTGGGCCGTGAGGCCGGTTTCGAGAAGCCCCGGCGCGAAAACAGCGCCGCAAATGCGACTGGACCAGACAAATTCTTGCCTTGAAACCGAAGCTTCGGGTTTCTAGGGTTTCGGCGCACCTACACAAGGAATCCTGAATGGCCCGTTCTGTGATCGACGCGATCGGCAACACGCCTCTGATCCGCCTCCACAAAGCTTCCGAACAAACCGGTTGCGAGATCCTGGGCAAGGCCGAATTCATGAATCCGGGCCAGTCGGTCAAGGACCGCGCCGGTCTGTTCATCATCCGTGACGCCGAGCAGCGGGGGCTGCTGAAGCCCGGCGGCGTCATCGTCGAGGGAACGGCCGGCAATACCGGCATCGGGCTGACGCTGGTTGCCAAGGCGCTGGGATACCGCACCGTCATCGTCATTCCCGACACCCAGAGCCAGGAAAAGAAGGACACCATCAAACTGCTCGGCGCCGAGCTGATCGAGGTGCCGGCGGTGCCTTACAAGAACCCCAACAATTACGTGAAACTGTCGGGGCGGCTGGCCGACCAGATGGCAAGGACGGAGCCGAACGGCGCCATCTGGGCCAACCAGTTCGACAATGTCGCCAACCGTGACGGCCATATCCGCACCACGGCGCAGGAAATCTGGAACCAGACCGGCGGCAAGGTCGACGGCTTTGTCTCCGCGGTCGGTTCGGGCGGAACGCTGGCCGGCGTCGCCTTCGGATTGAGGGCCAGGGGCAAGGACGTCAAGATCGCGCTCGCGGATCCGCTGGGCGCCGCGCTCTACAGTTTCTACACCAGCGGTGAGTTGAAGTCCGAGGGCAGCTCGATCACCGAAGGCATCGGGCAGGGGCGCATCACAGCCAATCTCGATGGCTTCACGCCGGATTTTTCATTCCAGATCCCGGATGAGGATGCGCTGCCGATCGTCTTCGACCTGATCCAGGAAGAAGGCCTTTGCGTCGGCGGCTCGACCGGCATCAACATTGCCGGCGCGATCCGTCTGGCCCGGGAATTAGGCCCCGGCCACACCATCGTGACCATTCTGTGCGACTACGGCACGCGCTATCAGTCGAAGCTGTTCAACCCGGAATTCCTGCGCGAGAAGAACCTGCCGATACCGGGCTGGATGGAGCAGCGGAGCACCATTTCGGTACCGTTCGAAAAGGCCGTGTGATGGCGCACAGAACCGAAGCGCTGTTTCGCGACGACGCCTATCTGCGCATGGCGGACGCGACAATCGTCGCCGTCAACGACCGCGGTGGCATCATTTTCGACCGGACGATCTTCTACGCCACCTCGGGCGGTCAACCGGGCGATACCGGTCATCTCGAACGCGCCGATGGCAGCCGCATTGCGATTGCCGCCACCATTACGGGCGAGACCAAGGACGAGATCATCCATGTGCCGGCGCTGGAACAAGCGGTGCTGGGGGTCGGCGAGCGCGTGAAGCTTGCCATCGACTGGGAGCGGCGGCACCTCTTGATGCGCATGCACGCGGCTTGCCACCTTCTCACCGTCGTCTGCCCATTCCCGATCACGGGTGCGGCGGTTTCCGAGGATGACAGCCGTGTCGACTTCGACATTCCGGATGCCAGCTTCACCAGGGAAGACGTAACGGCCGGCCTGATGGATCTGGTGCGGGCCGATCACCCGATCTTCACCAGGCTGATCAGCGACGAGGAACTCGCCGCCAACCCCGGCCTGGTGAAATCCAAGAACGTCCGGCCGCCGGTGGGCACCGGCAAGATCCGCCTGGTCTGCATCGGTGACAACGCTTCGGTCGACAGCCAGCCCTGCGGCGGCACCCATGTCAAAAGCACCGGCGAAGTCGGCGAAATCCATATCGGCAAGATCGAGAAGAAGGGCCGCGAGAACCGGCGCTTCCGCATTCGCTTCGGCCCGATGCCGGCGACCTAATGCACGTCGCCCGAAAGTGGCCCCGGTTTTGGGAACGATATGCTTAAAACAAGGACTTAAGGCGCGCCGCCTAAACCCGCTTCAATGCGACGCGCTTTAATAGCACAATCACCGCAACAGGCGGTCAGGAGAAGAAGATGGCCGAGGACAGCCCTTTCACCGTCGACGCGGACTGGCTGCAGCAGCGCCTCGGCGAACCGGGCCTGACGATCATCGACGCGTCCTGGTATCTCCCGACGCAAAAGCGTGATGCACGCGGCGAATACGAGGCAGCCCACATTCCGGGCGCACGGTTCCTGGATCAGGACGCGGTCTCGGACCCGGATTCGCCGCTGCCGCACACGCTGCCGTCACCGCAGCATTTTGCCCAGTATGTCGGTTCTATGGGCGTTTCGGCCGACGA
>NZ_JBHUGY010000011.1:0-12883 GCF_042682105.1 Mesorhizobium calcicola | reverse complement strand
GGTGGCTCATCACCATCATCGGCACGTCGCGGCCAAACATCTTGCCGACTTCAGCGGCGCGGTAGCCGGCGGCGTTGACGACAATCTCGCAGCGGATCTCGCCTTGCGCGGTCTCGACCACCCACTCGTCGTTCTCGCGGCGCACGCCTGACACCGGACAGAATCGGATGATCCGGGCGCCCATGTCACGGGCACCCTTGGCCAGCGCCTGGGTCAGCTGCGCCGGATCGATGTCGCCGTCGCTCGGATCGTAGAGCGCGCCTTTCAGATCATGCGTCTCGATGAAGGGGTAGCGGCGCTTGATCTCGTCGACGCCGACGATGTCGATGTCCATGCCCTGATAGCGGCCCATCCCCTTGGCACGCTGGAACTCCTGCATGCGCTCTTTCGTATGGGCAAGGCGCAGCGAACCGGTGACGTGGTAGTTCATGGGATAGTCGACCGCTTCGGCCAGCCCGCGATAAAGCTCGGTCGAATAGCGCTGCATGTTCATCAGCGACCAGGACGAGGAGAAGGTCGGCACGTTGCCGGCGGCATGCCAGGTCGAGCCGGAAGTCAGCTCGTTCTTTTCAAGCAGCACGCAGTCGGTCCAGCCCGCCTTGGCGAGATGATAGAGCGAGGACGTGCCGACCGCACCACCTCCGATGATCACCACGCGTGCCGTGCTCGGCAAACCGGCCATGTTTTTCTCCCTAATGAAACCTAAAGCGCGTTGCGCTTTCTATTTTTGTTTTTGATGCATGTCGTCATCCCAAACCGCTGCACAGTTTTAGGCGACATGCATTCAATAGACTGGCGGCGAAACCACCCAGATGACAACCGCCGGCTCGGCACCCGGATTGCGCCAGCGGTAGGGCTTGCCTTCGAAGCGAAAGGAGTCGCCTTCGCCAAGCCGATGCCAGACGCCTGATATCTCGATGTCGAACAGTCCGGACGCGACATAGCCGGCCTCCTCGGTCGGCCTGCGCGCCTCGGTCTTCAGCTCCGCGCCCGGCGCGAAGACCGAACGCACCATCTCGAAGCTACCGCCGAGATCGGGTGACAGAAGCTCCTCCACCAGGCCGGATTCGCTTGTGCCAAGCGTGCGGCGCCTGCCGGCGCGCACAACCACGCCGCGCTCGCTTTCGACGGGCACGTCATGGCTGAAGAACAGGCTGATCGGCACGCCGAACAGTTCGGCGAAGGCTCTGAGGTCGCTGAGCGATGGCGTCGAGAGGCCGCGTTCGACCTGGCTGACCCAGCCGACCGACCGGCCAAGTTTCAAGGCGATCTCCGCGAGCGTCAGCCCGCGCGCCTTGCGCAGCGCCCTAATATCGCTGGCCAGCACACATTCGTCAGGTCCCTGCAATTTTCTTGGGATAGGGGAAGGCAAAACGTTCACTTCATGAAAAGTTCCAGGCAAATTTCATGAGAAAACAGGCTCATGAAAAAATCAAGTGGATTTTCACCGGCTCAAGATTTGCTTGCACGATTTTGGTGGTTCATGCAAAGGCTCGGCCGCGAGCGGCGGGTGGGGACGTCCGATCGAGACAAAGGGTAAGGGACGGCCCATGCTGGAGAACAAGGCTCGAATCGTGGATGACGCCGAGATCGTCGACGAGGCTATCCTGTCGCGTCGCTCGGTGCGTGCATTCCTGCCCGACATGGTCGACGACGACACCATACGCGCCATTCTGGCGGTTGCGGCGCGCGCTCCATCCGGCACAAACATGCAGCCGTGGAAGGTCTACGTCGCCAAGGGCGAGACCAAGCAGCGGATCTCGGACGCCATCCTCAACTCGGGCATTCGCGCCGAAAAGGCCGATTGGGACGAGTACCGCTACTATCCGACCCAATTCTTCGAGCCCTACCTGACCCGTCGCCGCGCCAACGGTTTCGGGCTCTACGGCGCGCTCGGCATCGGCCGCCGCGAGGTCGACAAGATGCGCGCCCAGCACGACCGCAACTTCGTCTTCTTCGACGCGCCGGTCGGCATGATCTTCACCATCGACCGCCGGCTCAACCAGGGCTCATGGATCGACTATGGCATGTTCCTGCAGAACATCATGGTCGCGGCGCGGGGCAGGGGCCTGCACACCTGCCCGCAAGCGGCCTTCGCGCCCTATCACCGGCAGATCAGGCCGGTGCTCAACATTCCCGACGAGGAGATCGTCGTCTGCGGCATGGCACTTGGCCATGAGGACATTTCCAAACCCGAAAACACCTTCCGCACCGACCGCGTGCCGCTGGAAGAGTGGGTGACGTTCAGCGAATAGCCACCTTGGTAGGGCCACCTTGATGGCCCAGGTCTGGCCTTGCTACTCGGTATTCATCTGTGCGCCATGGCCGCTGACATGGGCGCCGTCTTGTGGCGTCAGCTTGAGATAGGCAAGCAGTGCGCAGAGCGTGATGATCCCCTCGATCACGAACAGGATGCGGAAATCGTCGGCGATGGCCGGGCCGCCGCCGGCCCGAAACGACAGTGCGGCGGCGGCGAGGCCAACGCTGATCGCGACCGCCAGCTGCCACAGGATGTAATAGAGCGCGCTGAAGCGGGCGAGCTGCTCGGGCGCGATGTCGGAATAGGCGAGGTTGCCGGTCGAGGCCCATTGCGCCGAGCGGAAGACGCCGAAGATGAAGATGTAGGTCAGCACGATCCAGACCGGCGTGGTTGCCTGCATCAAGGCAAAGCCGGCGACCATGGCGGCGACGATCGGCGTGTTGCAGACCAGCACGCGGCGGAAGCCGAACCGGTTGAGGACGCGCGGCATGAAGAACCGCATGGCGACCGAGCCGACCGCGGCGACGAAGGTCAGCGATCCCGCCTGCACCGCGCTCATGCCGAAGCCGAGCTGGAACATCAACGGCAGCAGGAAGACAACGGAGCTGAGGCCGATCGTGTCGAGGCCCCCGCCGGTCAGGAACGAAATGCGGAAGGTGCGGATGCGCAGGAGCTTGAGATCGAGCAGCGGATTGCGCACGCGCAGGCAGTAGAACGAGGCGACGGTCAGGATGACGAGCGCCAGCGCCAGTTCTCCGGCGATGACGCTGCCGGCCGCGTCCTTGGCGGCAAGCGAATCCATGCCGAAGACCAGCAGCACGATGCCGCTGCCGACCAGCAGGAAGCCCGGAAAATCGAACGGCGTGCGCACCGGCTTGGTCACTGTCGGAAACAGCGAGGCGGCAAGGAAAGCCGCCGCCAGTGCGAACGGCACGTTGATGAAGAAGATCCAGCGCCAGGAAATGTAGGTGGTCAGCGCGCCGCCGACGAGCGGGCCGACCAATGGCCCGGACTGGCCGGCCAGCGAGATGTACATGTTGATCTTCAGCGTGCGGCTGCGCGGAAAGGTCTGCAGGATGACGACCTGGCCGAGCGTGCCCATCAGCGCGCCGCCGAACCCTTGCAGCGCGCGGGCGCCGACCAGCATCCAGATGTTGTCGGACAGCCCGCACAGGGCCGATGCGGTGGCGAACACCAGCAAGGCAAAGCAGTAGACGTTGCGCAGGCCGAAGCGGTCGGCGGCCCAGCCGCCAAGCGGCATCGAGATGATCAGGCTGGCGACATAGACGGTGATCAGGAGGCCGAGCTGGCTGGGCGGGCGGCCGAGACTTTCGCCGATACCGGGCAGGGCCGTCACCACGACATTCTGGTCGAGGCTGGTCATGAAGACACCGCAGGCGACCGTCAGCGGCAGCAGGAGCATGGCTCTGGCCGACACATCGGCGCGATCGGTGGCGCCGGCGGATAGTTCTGCGGTCATGGGGATGTTCGAACCAAAACGAATGTGCCGAGCCTGAGGCGGGATTTTTGTACCCCGAGGGCCGCTCTGGCGGCCACGTTCCCATCATGGCTGCCGGCGCCGCGATTCTCTAGCGGCAGAACCGGCTGGCCTTGATGCCAGAAGCAGGGGCGACGCGGCTGTCCGGCCGCGCCATATAGAGCATTTTATCGTTTCACGGAAACGCAGAGCCGCTCTACCTCTTTGTTTTGACGCAATTCCCTTGGGAAAGCGCTACGCGCTTTTCCCGGGAAAACCGTTTCCACACTTTTCCTGGAATTGCTCTACTGCACCTCGTAGCCGACTTCCTCGCTGGCATGGCAGAGCGCCTTCCAGAACGAGCGCGCGAATGAGCGAAAGACATAGATGTCGAACTGGTCGGAGCTGGTGCGCTGGATCTGGGCGAAGACATCGTGATGGGTGGTCGAGCGGCCGGCGCCGACCGGAAAGGCCGGCAGCGCGAAGTCGATGGCGAAGAATTTCGCCAACACCCATTCGGCCTTCGGCCCGGCGATGCGAATGGCGGTGCGGCCATGCGACAGGTCGGTCACTGTGCCTATGGCGGGCGTTACCACCTTGGCAAAGGCCATGGCCAAACCTTCGGCCTCGTCGGCGACCGTGAATTTTCCCGGCGCGAAGCCGAATACCGACTTCACGCCGTCGCTCAGGCCGCCACCGGCGCCATCGGGCAGCGCAAGCCCGGTGACGGTTCGGATGGCGGCGATCAGCTTCTTTTCCTCGCCGGGCCAAGCGGCGAGTTGCACGATCGAACCTGGCCTGGTCTCGGTCAGGATGATCTCGACGCCATGCTCGAAATTGCCATGCGAGCCGACGTGAAATTCCGGTTCGAGTGGGGACAAGGGCTCGGGTGACTGGCGCTCAACCATGCATGCGGCTCCCGTCCGGATCGAAGAAGTGGTTGGAGACGATCTCGACCGGTCCGAACCGGTTGCGCAAGGGATCGGAGACATGGGCGCGCGTGCCGTGCCGTGCCTTGCCGCCCTTGACCAGTGCCAGCGCGATATGCTTGCCGAGCGCCGGCGAATAGCAGCAGGCCGTGATGTGGCCGATGGAGCCGTGCGGATTGGCCTCGTCAAGCTCTTCGACGATGTGCGCGCCGCCGTTGAGCGGTCGGTTGTCGAGTGCGATCAGGCCGACCAGTTCCAGCCGGTCGGGCGCGATCAGGCCCTCGCGGTCCATCATCGCCGAGCCGATGAACGGCTTCTTCTTCGACAGCATCCAGTCGAGATGCAGGTCGCGCGCCGTGGTGCGGCCGTCGATCTCGGCGCCGGTGACATGGCCCTTTTCGATGCGCATCGTGCCCAGCGCCTCGAGCCCGTAGGTGACCAGCCCGAACGGCTTGCCGGCCTCGATCAGCGCTTCCCAGACATAGGTACCGAAGCCGGCACCGCAATAGACCTCGAAGGCCATTTCACCGGAGAAAGAGAGCCGGCAAATCATCACCGGCACACCCGCTATCTCGCCGCGCACGATGCCCATGAAGGGCAAGGTGGCGTTGTCGACCGATGTGCCGGTGACACACGCGGCGAGGATCTGCCTGGCCTTTGGGCCGCCGATCGCTGCGCCCGCCCATTCGTCGGTGACCGAGGTGAGGTGGACCTTGAGTTCCGGCCAGATGACGTCGAGGAAATATTCCAGATGCTGCATCACCTTGCCTGCGTTGGCCGTGGTGGTGGTCATCAGAAAATCCTGCTCGCCAAGCCGCCAGGTAGTGCCGTCGTCGAAGGCGAGGCCGTCCTCGCGCAGCATCAGCCCGTAGCGCGCCTTGCCGACGGCGAGCGTCGAAAACATGTTGGTGTAGACGCGGTCAAGGAATGCGGCGGCGTCGGGTCCTTGCACGGCAATCTTGCCCAGTGTCGAGACATCGACGATGCCGGCGCTGTCGCGTGTCGCCTTGGCTTCCCGCACATAGGCCTGCTCGACCGTCTCTCCGGCATGGCCGTAGATCATCGGGCGATACCAGAGGCCGGCCGAATACATCGTCGCGCCATTGGCGACATGCCAGTCATGCATCGGCGTCAGCCGCTCGGGTTTCAGGTCGCCGAAGCGCTCGGCCGCCAGCGAGCCGATCGACACCGGCGCAAAGGGCGGCCGGAAGCGTGTCGTGCCGACCTCGGGGATCGGCTTGCCCAGCGCCTCGGCCATGATGGCGAGACCGGGAACGTTGGAGCTCTTGCCCTGGTCGGTCGCCATGCCGAGCGTGGTGTAGCGCTTCAGGTGCTCGACCGAGACAAAGCCTTCGCGATGCGCTAGCCGCACATCCTCCGCGGTCACGTCGTGCTGGAAATCGACAAAGCTCTTGCCATTGGCCCTGATCTCGAACACCGGCGCCGGATCGGGGTCGCCAGCTACGGCATCGACAGTGGGCAACGCCGCCGGCGTGCTCGTTCCACCGGCCGCGGCAAGGCCGGCGGCGCGGCCTTCGGCGATGGCCTCGGTGGTGGAAAAACTGCCGGTGAAGGCGCCGGCGCCAATCCAGTGCTGTGTTGCCCATTGCTGCGTTGGCTTTGGCGGCAGGAAAGCTTGCCGTGCGGCATTCCATTCGGCCTTGGCGCCGGCCTGGCTGGCGAGATGGATGGTCGGCGACCAGCCACCCGACATCAGCAGGCAATCGGCATGGATGCTGCGGGCGTCGCCGGTGAGCGTGCCATTGGTCATGTCGAAGCGCTGCAGCTTGAGGCCGGACAGCGCCTTGCCGCCCTCGGTGGCGACGACGGCATGGCCGGCAAAGATCTCGGCCTCGGCTTCGGCGGCCAGCTTGCGCATCTCGGCGGAAAGCTCTGGCCGGACGTCGGCGATGGCGACGACCGCGGCACCCGCCTTCTTCAAGGCGACGGCCGCCCGATAGGCGCTGTCATTGTTGGTGAACAGCGCGATCCGTTCGCCCGGCAGCACGCCGAACTCGTTGGCGTAGCGCTCGGCGGCATGCGCCAGCATCACGCCCGGCCTGTCGTTGCCCGGGAACACCAGCGGCCGTTCGAAGGCGCCGGTGGCCAGCACCACGGATCTGGCGCGGATCGCCCAATAGCGATGGCGCGGCTCGCCCTTGCCGGGCTGCTCTTTGTGGTCGCTGACCCGTTCCAGTGCTGCAAGCGTGTTGTTGTCGTAGTAGCCCCAGACCGTGGTGCGCGGCAAAAGCCGGACATTGTCGCGGCCCTCGAGCTGGAGGACGGTGCGGCGGGCCCAGTCGGCGGCCGGCGCTCCATCGATCGTTTCGCCCGACCAGTTGGCCGAGCCGCCGAAACGCGGCTCGAGGTCGGCCAGCATGACGCGGGCGGCCTGGTCGGCGGCGGCCTTGGCGGCCATCAGCCCGGCCGGTCCGGAGCCAACCACCAGCACGTCGCAAAAGGCGTTCATGCGTTCGTAGCGGGCCGGGTCCTTTACCGATCCGGCGCTGCCGAGGCCGGCGGCGCGGCGGATGAAATGCTCGCAGAACATCCAGAAGCGCGTGCCTTTGAGCGGACCGAACACCGGTCCCATGAAGGTCTTGTAGTAGAAGCCGGCCGACAGGATCTTGCCGCCGAGCTGGTTGACGGCGTTGATGTCCCAGGCAAGCGACGGAAAGCGGTTCTGGCTGATGGCCACAAGCCCGTCATGGATCTCGACCATGGTCGCCGGAATGTTCGGCTCGCGGACCTCGCCCTTCAGCACCGTCACCAGGGCGTTGGGTTCCTCGACGCCGGCAGTCAGCAGGCCGCGCGGGCGATGGTATTTGAACGAACGGCCGAAAAGGGTGACGCCCTTGGCCAGCAGCGCCGACGCCAGCGTGTCGCCGGCATGGCCGGTGTAGGCCGCTCCGTCGAAAGTGAAGCGGATGGTTTTCAGCCGGTCGATGCGGCCGCCTGTGTCGGTGCGGCGCGGGCTCATGACTTGTCCTCCGCCTTGCGGCGCGCGGCCGAGCTGTGATCGCCGCGCACGAAGGTGACCTTGGAAATCTCATGCGTCAGCGTGTTGCGCACGACCCGCAGATGGGCCCGGCAACCGCCGGAATGCTGCCAGATTTCGTTGTGGTCGCCGGCCGGGTTCAGCCGGTCGTAGACATAGGCGTTCCACGCCTCGAAATTCTGCGAGGCGGGGTCGGGACGCTCCCGGTTGCCGTCACCTTGATAGGTGAACTCGATGACGTCGCGCGGGCCGCAATAGGGACAGGTGATCAACATGGGACTTTACCTAATGCAGCCGCGGGTTTGCACCCTGGCCCTTGTCGTCGATCACCAGGCCGCGGTGGAAGCGGTCGAGCGTGAATGGGGCGTTGAAATCGTGCGGCTGATCCTTGGCGATGGTCCAGGCAAAGCACCAGCCGGAAGCCGGCGTCGCCTTGAAGCCGCCATAGCACCAGCCGCAGTTGAGATACATGCCGGGCAGGGGGCCAGTGGTGATGATCGGCGACCCGTCCATCGACATGTCGCAGACGCCGCCCCAAGAGCGCAGCATGCGCACGCGGGCAAGGCCCGGAAACAGCGCCAGCATCTCGCTCATCACCTCGTCGACGATAGGCAGATTGCCGCGCTGGGCGTAGCTGTTGTAGCCATCGATGTCGCCGCCGTAGACGAGGCCGCCCTTGTCCGACTGCGACATGTAGAAATGGCCCATGCCGAAGGTCACGACGGTGTCGATGAATGGTTTCAGCGATTCGGTGACAAAGGCCTGCAGCACATGGCTTTCGATCGGCATCGTCTCGACGCCGGCCAACTGCATGACGCGCCCGGTGCTGCCGGCGACCGCGACGGCCACTTTCCTGGCGCGGATGTGGCCGCGCGACGTCGTGACGCCGGTGACGCGGTCGCCATCGCGCAGGAAGCCGGTGACCTCGCAATTCTCGATGATGTCGACGCCGCGACGGTCGGCGCCTCGCGCGTAGCCCCAGGCCACCGCATCGTGGCGGGCGGTGCCGGCGCGCCGTTGCATCAGGCCGCCAACCACCGGGAAGCGTGCGCTATCGGAGATATCGAGCGCCGGGATCAGGCGTTTGATCTGCGCCGGCGTCATCAGCTCGGCATCGACGCCGAGATGGCGCATGGCGTTGCCGCGCCTTGCATAATCATCGAACTGGGCCGGCGTGTGCGCCAGGTTCAGGCAGCCGCGCTGCGAGAACATGACGTTGTAGTTGAGGTCATGCGACAGGTTCTCCCACAGCTTCATCGAATGCTCGTAGAAGCGGGTGTTGGCGGGCAGCAGATAATTCGAGCGCACGGCCGTGGTGTTGCGGCCGACATTGCCGGATCCGAGCCAGCCCTTTTCCAGCACCGCGACATTGGTGATGCCATGTTCCTTGGCGAGATAATAAGCCGTCGCCAGCCCGTGGCCGCCGCCACCGATGATGATGACATCATAGGACGCCTTCGGATCCGGCTTGCGCCAGGCCGGTTTCCAGTCCTTGTTTCCCTTGAGCGCATTCGCGAGCAGCGAAAAGGCCGAGTACTCTGCCATCATTGTCATCCGGTTCGGGCGATGCCGCAGACTATAGAGCAGGGCGCACCTGCAAAGCCAATATTGCGCCATCGCCTTTCGACTGGCCGACGCCTGGTCAAGCGATTGGATAGGGTCGGCGATCGGATACGACGGCTTGCCCCATGATATGGCCGTCTTTATCAAGGACAGGCTTTCAAATTGCCTTTGCCGCCCATGAGTCGCCGCCAAATCATGCTTTTCCGATTGCTTCGCCTCATTTTGATCCTTGCGCTCGTTGTCTCGGCGCCGCCTTCGTTCGACGTGATGGCGCAAGCGCTCGGCCAGGGCGCCGCCGGATTGATCACCGATCAGCAGAAAGTCATTCAGGGCCTGACGGCCAAGACTGACGATCTCGAGAAGAAAATACAGCAGGACGGTGAGGACGATGCCTCACTCGTTGATATCCGTCTGCAACTGGAGGAGATGTCGCGTGCGGCACTTACCAGTGCGCTGGCGTTCCGTTCGCGCCTTACCGACATCAACAATCGGGTCGAAACGCTTGGCCCGCCGCCAGCGGCGGGGCAGCCGCAGGAGCCCGACATTGTGACCGGCGAACGCCAGGCGCTGGCGTCGGAAAAGGCCGAGATCAACGCAGTCGTCGCCAGCGCGCAGAACCTGTCGATTCGCATCAGCGGGCTGATCGAAAAGATAGGCAACATGCGCAGCGCGCTGTTCCGCAACCTTTTGACCAAGCGCTACGTGCTGTCCGATGCCTTGAGCCCGCAGGTCTTCTCGGATGCCACGGACGAATACGCCAATTTGTACAAGGCGGTGTCGTCCTGGCTGAGCTTCGCTTTCAAGTTCAAGTTCCAGGCCGTCCTGGCCGCGACCTTCGTGGCGCTCGGCCTGGCGCTGGTGCTGCTGGTCGGCGGCCGGCGCCTGTTCGGGCGGGTGTTCGAAGCCGATCCCGCCAACGAAGACCCGTCCTATCTCAGCCGTCTGTCGGTGGCCTTCTGGTCGACCTTGCTGCCGACGCTGGCGGTCGGAGTATTTCTCGCTTCCACGGTGTTCTTTTTCAACTATTACAATGTGTTGCGCGGCGACATCGGCGTCTTCCTGAATGCGCTGGCGGCCGTCATCGGAGTGGTGTTCTGCGTCAACCGGCTGGCCAATGCGGCGCTCGAGCCGCGGCTGCCGAACTGGCGGCTCATTCCCGTCGAAACCGGCCCGGCGCGCTGGCTGGTGCGGCTGACGACCGCCATGGCCGTGGTCATCGGCGTCAACTATTTCCTGTCGATCGTCAACGACAAGATGGGCTCGCCGCTGTCGCTGACCATTGCCCGCAGTTTCGTCGCCACCATAGTCGTCGGCGTCATCCTGATCCTGATGGCGATGCTGAGGCCGTTCAAGGCGCGTGACGGAAGCTGGCGGCCGTGGCCGGCATGGCTGCGCTATACATCGCTTGCACTTGGGCTGTTCACCATCGTTGCGGCGCTGCTCGGCTATATCGGCCTTGCCCTGTTTGTCTCGCTGCAGGTCGTCGTCACCGGCACCGCCCTGATCACCGCCTATATCGGCTTCCTGTCGGCACGGGCGATCGGCGAGGAGGGTGCTTTCGCCAACACGTCCGTCGGCCGCTGGCTGTCCGCCAATTCGAGCTACGAGGATACAGCACTCGACCAGCTCGGCCTTGTCGTCAGCGTCGCCATCAATCTGATGATCGTGCTGGTGTTCCTGCCGCTGATCCTGTTGATGTGGGGCTTCCAGCCCGGCGACATCCAGGCCTGGGCCTACAAGCTGGCAACCGGGATCAATATCGGTTCAGTGACGATTTCGGTCACCGGCATTCTTTCCGGTATCGTCGTCTTCATCATCGGCTATTTCCTGACGCGCTGGTTCCAGGGCTGGCTCGACGGTTCGGTGATGGCGCGCGGCAAGGTCGATACCGGGGTGCGCAACTCGATCCGGCTGGCGGTCGGCTACGCCGGTGTTGCGCTGGCGGCACTCGTCGGCATCTCGGCGGCGGGCATCGACCTGTCCAGTCTTGCGCTCGTCGCCGGCGCCCTTTCCCTCGGTATCGGCTTTGGTCTGCAGAATGTGGTGTCCAATTTCGTCTCCGGCCTGATCCTTTTGGCCGAGCGGCCATTCAAGGTCGGCGACTGGATCGTCGCCGGCGATGTCAGCGGCACCGTCAAGAAGATCAGCGTGCGCGCCACCGAGATCGAGACGTTTCAGCGGCAGTCGGTGATCCTGCCCAATTCGAACCTGATCAACAACGCCGTCGGCAACTGGACGCACCGCAACAAGCTCGGCCGCGTCGACATCAAGGTCGGCGTCGCCTATGGCAGCGACGTCAAACAGGTTCACGCCATCCTGCTGGACATCGCACGCAGCCACCCGCTGGTGTTGAAGAACCCGGAACCTTTCGTGCTGTTTTCCAATTTCGGCGCGGCGGCACTCGAATTCGAGATCCGCGTCTTCCTGGCCGATGTGATGAACGGTAATATCGCGCAGAACGACATCCGTTTTGCCGTGCTTGAGAAATTCGGCGGCGAGCACATCGAGATTCCCTCGACGCCGCGTGCCGTCGTCGAGGTTCACAAGCCCAAGGCCTGGCCAACCGACGACGACAAGATCGAGGCCGATTTCGCCGAGCAGGAGCAGGCCAAGGTGGAAGCCGCGGCCGAGGCGAAGCGGCTTGCCAAGTCGGGACGCAAGGTGCGCAAGCCGGACCCCGACTAGGGGGCCGACAGTCCAACTGGCGTTCGAACGGGCGCGCTCGCAATCGCCCAAAGCCAATTGCGGCATGAATGCGGCATTCAGTTGCGGTTCAGCTTCCGTCTCATATAAGCTTCCATGCAAAGGCAAGAACGCCTTGCGAATGCAACAGAGGCGGTGGGAACACCGATATTGCAACATGTGGAAGTCTCTCGTCGCTGCCGTCGCCCTGGCCGCCGCCATCGGCTCGGCCCATTCCGCCAGCGCGGTCAACAAGGACGCCGAGACCCGCACGCTGGTCGTGACCGAGGGCGGCAGCAAGTCCGAACTGGCGCTGGCCGCTGGCGAAACCGTCGAATTCTGCCCGAACGGCTGCTTCGTCACCTTGCCGAATGGCGATCTCGAAGCCCTGACCGGCTCGGAAACCGTCGAGATCTCGGGCGGCGTCGCCCGTATCAAGTAATTCCGACCGCATGACAGGAAAGGCCGGGCATTCGCTCGGCCTTTTATCGTTTCCGGTAGTAGTTGTTTAACAATGACGCCGGAAATACCGCCATGGCAGCCGCCTGCAACCGGACGTTTTAACGTTCGCTACGCCATCCCCCGCTATACCAGCTTCAAGACGGCGAAACGCGGCGCGCAACGAGGTCCGTTTTCCGGATCATACGCTGGCAGGGCAGAACGGACATGGATGCGCGGTCGGACAGGAACGCAATACCGCTTGCGGTCGATCTCGACGGCACGCTGATCGCGACCGACCTGTTGTGGGAAGGGCTATTCATCCTTCTCAAGAAGAACCCGCTCTATATATTTCTCGTGCCTTTCTGGGCTGCCGGCGGACCGGCCCGGTTGAAGCAGGCGATCGCCCAGCGCATCGACATCGATCCGGCATCACTGCCCTATCGCGAAGCGCTGCTCTGCCGTCTCCGGACCGAGCACGCCGAAGGCCGCAAGATCGTGCTGGCGACCGGCACGCCGCGCAAATTCGCCGACGC
>NZ_JBHUGY010000010.1:0-30738 GCF_042682105.1 Mesorhizobium calcicola | reverse complement strand
CTCGGCATGATCAAGCAGTGCGTCGGGAGAGGGTCTGGTTTCGTTGCGGTTGTCGTCCGGCATCAGCATCGATCATGGATGGCGCCGGGGATACTGTCGATCCCCGGACCTCGCCATTCACTATTTCGCGGCGTCCAGCGCAAGGTTGAGCGCCAGCACATTGACGACCGGCTCACCCATGAAGCCAAGCTCCCTGCCCTCGACCTGGCCGTTGACAAGCGCCTTGACCTTGGCTGCATCGATCTCCCTGGCCTTGGCGACCCGGGCGACCTGGAAATAGGCCGCTTCGGAGCTGATATCAGGATCGAGGCCGCTGCCGGACGTCGTCACCAGGTCCATCGGAACAGCCTGGTTCGGATTCTCCGCTTTCAGCTTTTCTGCGTCGCCCTTGATGCGGTCGATCAGCTTGGGGTTGGTCGGGCCGAGGTTGCTGCCGCTCGATGCGGCGGCGTTGTAACCGTCGCCGGCTGCCGAGGGGCGGCCATGGAAGTACTTGTCGCTGGCAAAGCCCTGGCCGATCAGTTCGGAGCCGATGACCTTGCCGTCCCTTTCGATCAGACTGCCATTGGCCTGGCGCGGGAACAGCGCCTGGGCGATGCCGGTCATGCCGATCGGATAGATCAGGCCGGTCAGTACCGTAAAGAAGACGATCATGATGATCGCGGGTCTTATCTGCGTGAGCATCGACGTGTTCCTCAGAGCAATTCCAGGAAAAGTGTGACGCGGTTTTCCGTCCGGAATTGCGTTAAAACAAAGAGTTAAGCGAGGCCGATGGCGGTGACGATCATGTCGATCGCCTTGATGCCGACGAAGGGGACGATGATGCCGCCGAGGCCATAGACGAGCAGGTTGCGGCTGAGCAGCGCGCGCCGGCGCCGATGGCACGATATTTGACGCCTTTCAGCGACAGCGGGATCAGCGCGATAATGATCAGCGCGTTGAAGATGATGGCCGACAGGATGGCGCTCTGCGGGGTCGCCAGATGCATGATGTTGAGCGCCTGCAGCGGGCCTGTCGTCTGTCCCGGCGCGACGTAGAAGACGGCGAACATCGCCGGGATGATGGCGAAGTACTTGGCCACGTCGTTGGCGATCGAGAAGGTGGTCAGCGAGCCGCGCGTCATCAGCAGCGCCTTGCCGATCTCGACGATCTCGATGAGCTTGGTCGGATCGCTGTCGAGATCGATCATGTTGCCAGCCTCGCGGGCGGCGACGGTGCCGGTGTTCATGGCGACGCCGACATCGGCCTGGGCAAGGGCCGGCGCATCGTTGGTGCCGTCGCCGCACATGGCGACCAGCTTGCCCTTGGCCTGTTCGTCGCGGATCAGCTTCAGCTTGTCCTCGGGCGTCGCCTGGGCGAGGAAGTCGTCGACGCCGGCTTCCGCGGCGATCGCCGCGGCGGTCATCGGATTGTCGCCGGTGATCATCACCGTGCGGATGCCCATGCGGCGCAGCTCGGTGAAGCGTTCGCTGATGCCGCCCTTGACGATGTCCTTGAGGTGGACGACGCCGAGCAGGCGCCCGTCGCGTTCGACCGCCAGCGGCGTGCCGCCGGACTTGGCGATCTCGTCGGCGATGGCCTGGAGGTCGCGGACGGAATCGCTGCTTGGGCGCGCGCCATGAGCGGCTGATGTCGAGCGGTTGACATGGGCGAGAACCGAATCGACGGCGCCCTTGCGGACCGAAGAACCATCGATGTCGACGCCGCTCATGCGGGTTTGCGCGGTGAAGGGCACGAAAGTGGCGTGCAACGTCGCCATATCGCGGGCGCGGATGGCGTACTTCTCCTTGGCCAGCACGACGATCGAGCGGCCTTCGGGCGTTTCGTCGGCGAGCGAGGCGAGCTGGGCGGCGTCGGCAAGTTCCTGCTCGGTGACACCCTTGACCGGGCGAAACTGCGTCGCCTGGCGATTGCCGAGCGTGATCGTGCCGGTCTTGTCGAGCAGCAGCGTGTCGACGTCGCCCGCCGCCTCGACGGCGCGGCCGGACATGGCCAGCACGTTGAAGCGCACCAGGCGGTCCATGCCGGCGATGCCGATGGCCGACAGCAGCGCGCCGATGGTGGTCGGGATCAGGGTGACGAACAAGGCGACCAGCACAGTCACCGAGATGTAGCCGCCCGAATAGGAGGCAAAGCTCGGGATCGTCGCGGTGGCCAGCACAAAGATCAGCGTCATGCCGACCAGCAGGATGTTGAGCGCGATCTCGTTGGGCGTCTTCTGGCGCTCCGCGCCTTCAACAAGCGAGATCATGCGGTCGAGGAAGGTATGGCCGGATGCCGCGGTGATGCGCACGCGGATCCAGTCGGACAAAACCTGGGTGCCGCCGGTGACCGCCGATCGGTCGCCGCCGGATTCGCGGATGACCGGCGCCGATTCGCCTGTGATCGCGGCTTCGTTGACCGAGGCGACGCCTTCGACCACTTCGCCGTCGGAAGGGATGATGTCGCCGGCCTCGACGAGGACGATGTCACCGACCTTGAGGCTGGTGCCGGGCACCAGCTTGAACTTGGTCCGATCCTCGCCGGCCAGCAGCTTGGCCTGGGTCTCGGTGCGCGCCTTGCGCAGCGAGTCGGCCTGCGCCTTGCCGCGGCCTTCGGCGACCGCTTCGGCAAAGTTGGCAAACAGCACGGTGAACCACAGCCAGATGATGATCTGCAGCGTGAAGCTGAAATCGCCGCCGCCGGTGATCAGATCCCTGACGAACAGCGCGGTCGTAAGCGCCGAGACAACGGCGACGACGAACATCACGGGGTTCCTGATCAGGGTGCGCGGGTTCAATTTCTTGAAGGCCCCGCCGATGGCGGGCAAGAGGATGCTGGCATCCATGATGCTCGCGGATTTTGAGTGGCTCATTTTGGAGCTCCGGCTTCGCTGTTGTTGGATGGCACCGATCGATCGGATGCCGAAAAGGGCGGCCCGTAGACCAGCAGCCAGATCACAATCATGACCGCCGCAATGCCCAGGAACGTGGATATGGTCGGGAAGGGAGGGGGAGTTGCCTCCCCCTCATTGTCGACCTTTGGCCGAGCCTTGCGACGCGTGGTGTTGAACCAGGACATGACTTCTATCCAGGGCGGCGCATCAGAAGGTCTGCCCATGGATCATTGCCAGATGTTCGACGATCGGTCCGATCGCCAGCGCCGGGAAGAAGGTCAGGCCGACGACGATCAAGATGACGCCGACCAGCAGGCCGACGAACAGCGGACCATCGGTCGGGAACGTGCCGGCCGAGGCCGGGACCGTCTTCTTGGCCACCAGCGAGCCGGCAATGGCCAGCGCCGGGACGATGACCAGGAAGCGTCCCATCAGCATGGTGATGCCGAGCGTGATGTTGTACCACGGCGTGTTGCCGCTAAGGCCGCCAAAGGCCGAGCCGTTGTTCGCCGCCGCCGAGGTATAGGCATAAAGTATCTCGGAGAAGCCATGCGGCCCGCTGTTGGCGATCGATGCCACAGCGCTCGGCAGAACCACGGCTATGGCGGTGAAGACCAGCATCGCCAGCGGCAGGCACAGGATGGCGAGCATCGCCATCTTGACCTCCTTGGCCTCGATCTTCTTGCCGAGATATTCGGGCGTGCGGCCAACCATCAGGCCGGCAACGAAGACGGCGACGACGATGAACATCAGGATGCCGTAGAAGCCGGCGCCGACGCCGCCGACGATGACTTCGCCGAGCTGCATGTTGATCATCGGGATAAAGCCGCCGAGTGCCGTGAAGCTGTCATGCATGGCGTTGACCGCGCCGCAGGACGCGGCGGTGGTGACGACCGCAAACAGTGCCGACATGGCGATGCCGAAGCGGCTCTCCTTGCCTTCCATGTTGCCGCCGTCGATGCCAAGCGCGTGCACCAGCGGATTGCCGCCGGCTTCCGCCCAGTAACAGACGGCGACACCGGCGATGAACAGGACGCCCATCGTGGCCAGGATCGCCCAGCCCTGGCGCTGGTTGCCGACCATGCGGCCGAAGACGTTGGTCAAGGCGGCGCCGAGCGCGAAGATCGTCACCATCTGGATCAGGTTGGAGATCGCGTCGGGATTTTCAAAGGGATGCGCGGCATTGGCATTGAAGAAACCGCCGCCATTGGTGCCGAGCATCTTGATGGCCACCTGTGAAGCGACGGGACCGACCGCGATCGTCTGCTGCGCGCCTTCCAGCGTCGTGGCGTTGACATATGAGCCGAGCGTCTGCGGCATGCCGAGCCAGACATAGACAAGGGTCAGGATGATGCAGAGCGGCAGCAGCACATAGAGCGTGCAGCGGGTCATATCGACCCAGAAATTGCCGATCGATTTGGCCGAAGCGCGGGCAAAGCCACGGATCAGCGCGACCGCGATGGCGATGCCGACCGCCGCAGACATGAAGTTCTGCACGGTGAGGCCGGCCATCTGCACGAGGTAGGACATCGTGCTTTCGCCACCATAGTTCTGCCAGTTGGTGTTGCTCACGAAGCTGACAGCGGTGTTGAAGGCGAGGTTGGGTTCGACGGCGGTCATGCCGGCCGGGTTGTAGGGCAGGACGCCTTGCAGCCGCTGCAGGACATAAAGCACCAGGAAGCTGGCGACGCTGAAGAACATGATGCCCGCCGCATAGGTGGTCCAGTGCTGTTCCTCGCGTTCGCTGGTTCCCGCGATGCGATAGAGCCCGCGTTCAATCGGGCCCAGAACCGGCGAAAGAAATGTCCGGTCGCCGTTGAAGACGCGGTACATGTAGCCGCCGAGCGGCTTCACCAGCAAAACGATGATCCCGCAGTAGACGAGGATCTGTAGCCATCCGTTGAGAGTCATTGAAGTAGCTTTCCGTGCCTTGCGCCAATTGCTGTCAGAAGCGTTCTGGGCGAACGAGGGCGTATGTCAGGTAGACGAGCAGGAACAGCGTCACACCGCCACCGAGGATATAGTCGACGAGCATTTTGCGATCCTCGCGTTAGAGAATGTCACAGGCTTTGATGTAGGCGAACGACAGGGCGAAAAACAAAATCCCGATCCCGAGAACGACGATGTCCATTGTGCTTGTTCCTTGCTTCCGACCTTCTACTTTCTACCGTAGAGCCTGCGACAGGCAGGTCGGCGATTGCGTAAAAGCGGTCCGCCGCATCTTGTAGCTGACGGTACCGGGTGTGTTTTCTCAAAGCGGAATATGAACCCGATCGCCATAAAGGTTCGAGACGGCGCGGGAGGGAAAGAAATAGGAATTTTATAAAGGTTTTCGGGTCAGCTCGTCGCAAGCGCTCGACAGGTCGATTGTCACACAGCGGCTGACTCAACCACAGGCCGGCGGTTCCCGCCCGAAAAAGCGAAAGCCCGGCTGCCAAGCCGGGCTTTCCGTGGTGGCTGGCGCAATGTAGCCGCCACAATGGAAGATGGCGTCAGGCGGCGTAACCGCCATAACCACGGGCAACGGCGTGCACGCCCGCGGCCGGCTCGAGGTCCGGCCACAGGATCCCGGCAGCGTGGGCAAATTCGACCAGCGCACGGCGCGCCTGCTCGATGGTCACATAACCCGGAACGGCGAGATCGCATGCCTTCACCGCGTTGCGATAAAGCGGGCCCCGGCGCGAGGTCGTCCAGTCGGTCAGGAAATCGTGCATTTCAGCCAGCGAAGCGATCTCGCGCTTGAAGCCGAGGCCGACGGTCAGTGCGACCGGTGAATGAAACAGCTTGTCGTGCATGAAACGGGCTCCTGATTTATCGCAGCGCTGGAGAGATATCCTGGCTGGTCCACGGACGGGACGCCGTGAAACGCGCTGCGGGCCAAGAGGTTCCGGGCCGGGAGCTTTTATGTGAAATGCGGCGGTCGTGCTCTGATCGCTACGCCCGCACAACCCATCGCTCGCGCTACCCCAGGCCAATCGGGTTGAGCGTTCAAATGGCCCGTAAATTATCGCTCCTGGGTGCCATGCGTGGCCTGCAGACTGTCTTGTGAAACGTCCCGGATGCGCCAGGGCTGCCCTGCGTCAGGGGCCGTCGTCTCGCGTGCCTCGCGCTGCGTCGACAGGCGAAGAACTCCCGCAAGACCTTTTCCCAGCGAGACGCCGGGCTTTTCAACGACAAGGTGCGCGACCAGCGCCATCAGGACCAGAAGCACCATCGCCATCGCTATCACAAGCCAATATTGGGCGGCGTTGTCCATGGCGAAGGTCCGCAGGGGCGCGATGGAAAATATCGAGACGAAGGCAAGCCCCTGCAAGAGATAGATGCCAAAGCTGATCTCACCCAGTCGCACTGAGCGGGAGGCCGTCAGAAGACCAAAGAAATCAGCCCCCGTCACGACCAGGAAGAAGGTGGCAATGCACAGCAGCATCGGCCCAGGCGCGTAGGCGGTCTTATAGATGGCAAAGATACATACCAGCATCACCAGAGCGACGGCGGACAGGGCATGCCGATGCCATTTCACCAGCAGGCCGTTTGCTTCAAGCGTTGCGCACAACATCCCGCCCGCGAAAAGTCCCAGATACCCGTAGGTGGCGCTGCCTCCACTCACTGACATGAGAATTGAAAACGCCAGGAGCACGGCTGGCAAGCCGATGCGGGCCACCGGATGCCGGCTGAATATGGCCGCGATCGGCAGGCTGAAATAAAACAGCCATTCATAGGGCAAGGTCCAGGTTACGCAGGCCAGGACGCAGACGCGGGAACTCGAAAGCGGGACGTAGCCGAAGACACCGAACAGCAGATTGAAAAATGCCCGTTCGTAAGTCGCGAAGGTCGAATAATCGATCTGGGCGTCGGCGACCTCCAAAGCCATCGCCGTGCCGACGGCCAGAATATAGAGCGGCCCGATCCTGAAAGCCCGCTTGAGCAACAGGGTCGGAAAATCCACGGAGGACTTTGCCGACAGCAGTTTCCCCCAGAACAGATAGGCGGAGATGATGAAGAACAAGGATACTCCCACCTGTCCCAGCGGGCCATAGAAAGCCGAAGGCGGATACTTCCATGCGCCGGTCGCCAGCAATTCATGATAGATGACCGCGTGGTGAAGCGCGACGGCAAGCGCCAGATAGCCGCGCATTCCGTCTATTGCCCGCACCCTGGTGGAGTTCGATTCGAAGCCTACCCGCTGAAACAGCGGTATGCCCGCAAGCGGCCAAAGCAGCGCGACGACCACAAACGCGGGCCAGATGTCATAAAGTCCAATCACGATGGCTCCGAGCCGATGCGCAGCACGCTGAGTCGCCTTGTTGGACTATGCAACCTTGCCTAGTGCCGGCACAAGCGCGCGCCACCATCCGCCAACCGAACAATCATTGGCCTGCCTGGCCGAAGCCGTCGAGCGCATGCATTACGACTGGTTCTTTGTCGAGCACGAGGCCGCGCACGATGCGCCGCACTTACCGGGCATGGTTGCCACGGTGCTGGCGCGGGAATTGTGGAGGCCGGAAGGCGGCGACGACAACCAGCGTGGAGGACGACAACCAGCATGGAGAAGGTCACAATCTCAGTTACCGCGCCGACCGTGACGCGCGGCCCTACTCCGCACGAAACCCAAATTTTGTAGCATTAATTGGAATTCGCGAGTGGATCGATCTTCGTCAGGCGCTCTCTGGCCTCGATCACACGCCGCTGGGCTGCCCTTATCCTGCCGCAGAGCGCAATATTGATTCCCACCCCGCAGTCTTCGTCCAGCATTTCCTTCGCGCGCCTGAGGGCGACCTCCGCCCGCTTGACTCGCTGTCTGGCCTTGGCCAGTTCCAAGATCATGAGATCGGCCATCGCACCGCGTCCGTTGTGCTCCAGGGTGTACATCATGAAGTGCTAACTCATAACGGAGCGGATCGTTCCCCCGGAGGTCGGGCGGGTGGCTCTCCAGGCTGCAAGCCCTTTGGACTGTTCGTGGCTGGCACCGAGATCAATCGGCGATTGGAAATCTGGCGGAGAGAGCGGGATTCGAACCCGCGTTACGGTCTCCCGTAAACACACTTTCCAGGCGTGCGCCTTCAACCACTCGGCCACCTCTCCGTCCATGCATGTCGCGCCGGCCGGTTTCGCCGCGCGGGTTGGGGAGATGCACCTCCCTTGGGGCTGCGGTGCGGAACCTCCGCACTATCGGCGTCGCCAACCAGCGAACGCCCTTCCCCACACCTGAAGCCGTCGAAGCAACAGGCGCGGGGCTCATCTAGTCGATCCGGCGCCGAATGCCAAGCCATAACGGCAGTCTATTCGCTTTGCCGGCCACACAGCGTTTCGCGCGCCTGCCGGCGCCCCCGTTTTTGAGGCGCCGCCAGCCGAATGATGTGCACAGGCAGGGCCGCAAGGCCGGCGGCGCTTGACTTCGCACGGGGCCGCCTGTCGAGTGATGGAAAGGCTTTGCGGGGGCATTGTCGGACATGACATCGAGCAACGGACAGATGCCAGCCAGGCGGCCGGACAGCGGCCTGTCCTTCGTGCCTCCGGGCTGGCTCATCATCGTCATGGCGTGGTCGGTCTACGGCCTGGTATCGGCCTGGCGGCTGATCGGCGACTACAGCCTGCCGGACAGGGTCTTCTATCTCATCTATGGCGGGCTCGCCGTCGACATCATCACCATCCTGTGGGGGCTTTACCTGCTCGGCCTCGCCTTTGGCCGCTCGGCGCGGTTTCCGCGCCATTTCACCATCTGGCAGATCGCCACCATCATCTGGCTGCTGGCCAGGCAGGCCTATGTGCTCACGGTGCCCGATTTCGTCTTCTCTGGCAGGGCGCTTGCCGTCACCGGCGCGGAAGTCGCCATCGGGGTTCTCTGCATCTATCTGCTGCGCCGCGGTTCCGAAGCCGAGGCCGCCTATGCCAATCCGGCAACCGAAAGCCCGCCTGTCTTCGTCTCGGTCATCGCCGCCCTGCTCGGCATCATCCTCGGAGCGATCATCGGCGCCGCGGCTGGGTTCTTCGCCGGCTCGGTGATCGCCGATGCCACCGACATGAGCTGCTTCGAGGGCGCCTGCGGCTATTTTGCCCTGTTCATCGGTCTGGCCGGGCTGGTCGTCGGCGCCATCGCCGGTGGCCTTTTTGCCGTCTGGCGCGTCCATCGCCGCAAACGCAGGCCGGTGGCATAGGCATCGCTTCAAATTCGCGTATGGCGATTGCGAACCCGGCATGCGCATTCTATCTCTCGTCTTGGTACCGGAAGGCCCTCGGGAGGAGCTTGAGGATTGGCCGGAGGAAAAGGTCGCCCTAATGTTTCGCTTCGTCTTTCGTCTTGCCGCGATGGTGGCGCTATCGATTTCCGTCATCATGGCGGTGCTCGATGCGACGCGCACCGTGGCGGCTTCGGCGCTGGTGCTGACCCCGCTCAACACCAGCTGGCTGGCCGTCTCGCCGGACACGCGGGCCGCCTTCGAAACCTTGGTGCGAACCAAGGCCGGGCCGCTGCTGTGGGACGTTGCCATCGCCTGGATACTCAACCAACCGGGCTTCGCCGTGTTCGCGGTGCTGGCCCTCCTGCTCTATGCGATCGGCTACAGGCGGCAACGACGACCGGGACAGTTCGCCGCGAGCTGATCCACTTCCGGAACCCCGAGAAGGAAGACCGCGCATGTTCTTTCTCAGCGACATGCTGAACAAGAAGCTCAACCTGCCAAAACCGTCCGAGGCGTTGCCGGGCCGCGCCCGGGCGATCCCGACGACATCCAGGCACCATGTCTTGAAAAAGCCGCTCAAGGGTCCCTACCCCGAAGGCTTTGAGACGGCGATGTTCGGGCTCGGCTGCTTCTGGGGTGCCGAGCGGCTGTTCTGGCAGCTCGAAGGCGTGTGGGTCACCGCGGTCGGCTATGCCGGCGGCTTCACGCCCAATCCGACCTATCAGGAAACCTGCACCGGCCTCACCGGCCATGCCGAAGTGGTGCTGGTCGTCCATGACCCCAAAATCGTCTCCTATGCCGCGCTGCTGAAGCTGTTCTGGGAAAGCCACGACCCGACGCAAGGCATGCGCCAGGGCAATGATGTCGGCACCGCCTACCGCTCCGCGATCTACACGCTCGGCGATGCGCAATTGCAGGCGGCGCGCGCCTCGCGCGATGCCTACGAAACCTCCCTGCGCGGTGCCGATCATGGCAGGATCACCACCGAGATCGCGCCGGCACCCGAATTCTACTTCGCCGAAGGTGACCACCAGCAATATCTGGCGAAGAACCCGTACGGCTATTGCAACCTCAAAGGCACCGGCATTGCCTGCGCCATCCCGGCTGCCGCCTCCGCCTGAAGCCTTTGGCGCAAGGATCAGGCCGCGGGGCGGCTTGCCCGCGGCATGCTTTTCCAAAAGGTCAAAATTCCGCGTGAATTTTGTTTCGGGCCGTGCCAGATTGCCGCCGAGCGGGAGGGGAATACACTCCAGGCTGACGTCGCATGCCTGCCGGTGAACCGGGCAGGCAGGCGGTGCGTAACGGAAAAAATAACCGACAGGGTGTGGATCACATGAAACGTATCGTTCTCGGCCTCCTGGCCGCAACCGCAATGGTTCTTCCGGCTTTCGCCGCGGATGTCCAGCCGGCCATCCTCTATGATCTCGGCGGCAAGTTCGACAAATCCTTCAACGAGGCTGCCTTTCATGGCGCCGAGAAGTTCAAGACCGAGACCGGCGTCGCCTATGTCGAGTTCGAGGTTTCCAACGCTTCGCAGCGCGAGCAGGCGCTGCGCCGCTTCGCCGAGGACGGCCGCAACCCGATCGTCATGGCCGGTTTTGCCTGGGAAGATGCGCTGAAGACGGTCGCGGCCGAATATCCTGACCTCAACTTCGCCATCATCGACGATGCCGTCGATTTGCCCAATGTCCGCTCGCTGGTATTCAAGGAGAATGAAGGCTCCTATCTGGTCGGCATCATGGCGGCGATGGCTTCGAAGTCGAAGAAGGTCTCCTTCATCGGCGGCATGGACATTCCGCTGATCCGCAAGTTCGAATGCGGCTATGTCGGCGGCGCCAAGTCGGCCGGCGCGACCGACGTCATCCAGAACATGACCGGCGACACGCCGGCTGCCTGGAACGACCCGGCCAAGGGCGGCGAGATCGCCAAGACGCAGATCGACCAGGGCTCCGACGTGGTCTACGCCGCGGCCGGCGGCACCGGCGTCGGTGTGCTGCAGGCGGCGGCGGATGCCGGCAAGCTTGGCATCGGCGTCGATTCCAACCAGAACGGCCTGCAGCCGGGCAAGGTGCTGACCTCGATGCTGAAGCGCGTCGACGTTGCCGTCTACAACGCCTTCATGGACGGCAAGAACGG
Source organism: Mesorhizobium calcicola (assembly GCF_042682105.1). NCBI lineage: Bacteria > Pseudomonadati > Pseudomonadota > Alphaproteobacteria > Hyphomicrobiales > Phyllobacteriaceae > Mesorhizobium > Mesorhizobium calcicola. Next base: position 19,548 of record NZ_JBHUGY010000010.1, on the reverse strand, counting down.
CACCTTCAAGGGCGGCCTGCAAAACCTCGGCCTCAAGGAAGGCGGCGTCGACTACGCCATGGACGACAACAACAAGGCACTCGTGACCGACGAGATGAAGGCGGCGGTCGAAAAGGCTAAGGCCGATATCATCGCCGGCACGATCAAGGTGCACGACTACACCGCCGACAACGCCTGCCCGTATTGATCGGCAGCGACGTCAGGTCAGGGCTAACGGACCGCCGGGTGAGAACCCGGCGGTCCTGCATTGGGCTACAGCTTGCCCGCCAGGTAACCCAGCGCAAACGCCACGATCAGCCCCGCGGCAACGACAAATCCGCGCCGCCCGCCAAGCGCTTGCAGGCCGATTCCGGATGGCGGCCAGGAAAGGCCCCGGATCACCGTCGCCGGCCCGGCGTTGCCGTCGCCGAGGCGGACGCTGCGCATCTGCGGCAATTCGGCGAGGCGTTGCGTCACCAGTTCCCAATGCCTGGTAGGCAGGAGTCCTCGTTTTTCGTAACGGTCGAAGAATTGCATCTGCCACGCAATCCGCACCACGGCGTCGCGGAAGGTGGGGTCGATCTCGAGATCGCGCTCGGCCCGTTCGCGCTCCGCATCGCTCATCAGGCCCAGCACATATTCGCCCGCCCTTTCAATGCGATCGCCTTCACCGGCCATGATTTGCGCCCTCCCCTCGTCCTCACCAGTGCGGCGGCTTGGTTATGGGCACATCGGGCGCGGCCTGCTCTTCAAGCGCCAGGAAGCGATCGGTCAGCGCGTCGAGCTTGCGCTGCATGCGCTCGATCACCTTCCACTGCTCGGCGATCTGGCCTGACAGTTCCTCGATCGTCTTCTCCTGCTCGGCGGCGCGGATCTCCAGCGTCGTCAATCGGTCGGCGGGCATGGTCATTCCAAAGTCCCCGGCTCTCGTGCCGCCGCATCGCGCGGCTTCGCCATATTAGCGAATGTGAGGGCTTCGGCCACGTTCGAAATTGACAAGCGCGCAGGGATTTGTCGAGAGTGGGTGCTGCTCCGCCAATTGGCATGGGCGGAGCGTCATGCTAGGACGTAGTGACGATTTAAGGGTTTGGGATTCCCAAGGATTGGCAAATCAGATTCAACGCTGATTTTTGGAGATCGGCGATGGATTGCGATGCGCTTGGGGACGACCAGTGGGACCGGATCAAGGGTTTTGTGCCCGGCGGCACGAAAGGCAAGCGCGGCCCGCGTACAGATAATCGGAAGTTCCTCGACGCGCTGTTGTGGATGGCGCGTTCGGGTGGCCGTTGGCGCGACCTGCCGGAGCGGCTTGGCGATTACCGCTCGGTGAAGCGGCGCTATTATCGTTGGATCGGGATGGGTGTGCTGGACGATATGCTGGAAATGCTCGCCCGCGAAGCCGACCTCGAATGGCTGATGATCGACAGCACGATCGTGCGAGCGCACCAGCATGCCGCCGGGGCACGCAAGGTCAAAGGGGGGCGGATGCCCAGGGCCTGGGTCGGTCTCGCGGCGGCCTGAGTACCAAGATCCACGCCGCCACCGAGGCGCTCGGCCTTCCCATCCGCCTGATCGGCACCCCCGGCCAGCGCAACGACATCGCCTTGGCCCACGACCTGATCGACGGTATCGACGCCGATGCCGCCATCGCCGACAAGGGATACGACGCCGATCACCTCGTTGACAGGATCACTGAACAGGGCGCAGAGGTCGTCATCCCGCCCAAGCGCAACCGCAAGGCCCAGCGGCCATACGACCGCGATCTCTACAAGGAGCGCAACCGCATCGAGCGCTTCTTCAACAAGCTCAAGCAGTTCAGGCGCGTCGCAACCCGTTACGACAAGCTGCTCGCAAACTTCATGGGTTTCGTCAAACTCGCAGCGATCGCCATTTGGCTCAGATAGTTAAATCGTCACTACGTCCTAGGCGTTTTGACCAAGCGATAAAAAATAAGAGTGGGACAGGCTGCATGGCGCAAGCCGCAATCGAACTGACCGGCATCAACAAGAATTTTGGCGCCGTGCGCGCCAACCGCGATATCAACCTGGAAATCGCGCGCGGCACCATCCACGGCATCGTCGGCGAGAACGGTGCCGGCAAGTCGACGCTGATGTCGATCCTCTATGGTTTCTACCAGGCCGACAGCGGCGAGATCCGTGTCGATGGCAAGCCGGCATCGATCAACACGCCCAACGATGCCATCGCGCTCGGCATCGGCATGGTGCATCAGCATTTCATGCTGGTCGATAATTTCTCGGTGCTGGAGAACATCATCCTCGGCGCCGAAAACGATCCCCTGCTGAAGAGCAGCATCGCCAAGGCGCGTTCCGAACTGGACCGGCTGGAGCGCGAATACGGGCTCGAGGTCGATCCCGACGCCATCATCGAGGAACTGCCGGTCGGCCTGCAGCAACGCGTCGAAATCCTCAAGGCGCTCTATCGCGGCGCCGAGATCCTGATCCTCGACGAGCCGACGGGCGTGCTGACGCCGGCCGAAGCCGACCATCTCTTCCGCATCCTCAGGCAGTTGAAGGAACAGGGCAAGACGGTGGTGCTGATCACCCACAAGCTGCGCGAGATCATGGCCATCACAGACACCGTGTCGGTCATGCGTCAGGGCACGATGGTGGCGACCAGGGAGACCAAGAAGACCACGGTCGAGGAACTGGCCGAACTGATGGTCGGGCGGCGCGTGTTGCTCAGGGTCGAAAAGGGCGAGGCGGAAGCCGGTGCCGTCAAGCTCGCGGTCAAGAACCTGACGGTCAAGGATTCCCGCGGCGTCACCATGGTCGACGACGTCTCCTTCGATTTGCGCGCCGGCGAGATCGTCGGCATCGCCGGCGTCGCCGGCAACGGCCAGTCCGAACTGCTCGAGGCGATTTCCGGCATCAGGCATGCCGTTTCCGGTTCCGTGATGCTGGAGGGCAAGCCGATCGATCTCACCGGCAAGGCCGATCCCGGCGAGTTGCGCGACAGGGGGCTGGCCCATGTGCCGGAGGACCGCCATCACGTCGGGCTGGTGCTGGCCTTCGAGGAGAACGAAAACTCCATCCTCGGCTATCACGACGATCCCCGCTACCTGAAGGGCCCGTTCCTCGACATCGACGCCATCATGGCCGATGCGAAGGACAAGATCGAGAAATATGACATCCGGCCCGGCAATCCGCGCCTGAAGACCGCCAACTTCTCCGGCGGCAACCAGCAGAAGATCGTGCTTGCGCGCGAAATGGAACAAGACCCGGGTGTTCTCATCGTCGGCCAGCCGACGCGTGGCGTCGATGTCGGCGCCATCGAGTTCATCCACAAGCGCCTGATCGCCATGCGTGACCAGGGCAAGGCGGTGCTGGTTGTCTCTGTCGAGCTGGACGAGATCCGTTCGCTCTCCGACCGCATCCTGGTGATGTTCGCCGGCCGCATCGTCGGCGAGCGCGGCCCGGAAGCGAGCGAGGGCGAGCTCGGCCTGCTGATGGCCGGCGTCGAGCACAAGGAGGCGGCGGAATGAGCACGCCTTACGCCAAGCTGCCGGCCTGGGCCGATTACGGGCTGATCCCGCTGATCAATCTCTTCGTTGCTTTCGTCGTCGCCGGCTTCGTCGTGCTTCTGGTCGGAGAAAATCCGTTCCGCGCCGCCGTCATCCTGGTCGAGGGCGCCTTCGGCAAGGGAACGGGCATTGCCTTCACCCTCTTCTATGCCACCACCTTCATATTCACCGGGCTTTCGGTGGCGGTGGCAGCGCATTGCGGCCTGTTCAACATCGGCACCGAGGGGCAGGCCTACATCGCCGGCCTCGGCATCGCCATCGTCTGTCTTTCCTTCGACAGCATACTGCCGTGGTGGATGACATATCCGCTGGCCATCGTCGCCTCGGCGGTCGTGGGCGCGTTGTGGGCGCTCATCCCCGCCTATCTGCAGGCCAAGCGCGGCTCGCACATCGTCATCACCACCATCATGTTCAACTTCATCGCCGCTTCGATCATGGTTTACCTGCTGGTGGGCCCCTTGAAGCCGGCAGGGTCGCAGGCGCCGCAGACGCGCAACTTCCTCGCCGGCGCTGAATTGCCGAAGCTCAACTGGATCATCGAACTGTTCGGCGCAAAGATCCGTTCGGCGCCGCTCAACATTTCCTTCCTGCTGGCGCTGATCATGGCCTTCCTGGTCTGGCTGCTGATCTGGCGCACCAAGCTCGGCTACGAGATGCGCACCTACGGCCACAGCCCGAAGGCGGCGCGTTATGCCGGCATTTCGGAAACCCGTATCATCATCACAGCCATGATGATCTCTGGCGCGCTGGCCGGCATGATGGCGCTCAATCCGGTGATGGGCGACCAGCACAATGTTGCGATCGACTTCGTTTCCGGCGCCGGTTTCGTCGGCATCGCAGTGGCGCTGATGGGCCGCCTGCACCCGGTCGGCATCGTGCTGGCGGCGATCCTGTTCGGCATGCTCTACCAGGGCGGCGCCGAACTCGCCTTCGAGATGCCGGCGATCAGCCGCGACATGATCGTCATCATTCAAGGGTTGGTCATCCTGTTCGCCGGCGCCCTCGAGCACATGTTCCGGCCCTATATCCAGGCGCTGTTCGCCTCTTTCAATCCGCGATCGGTCGGCATGGAAGCGGTCAAGGGGAAGGGTGCCTGAGATGGATATGTTCAACGCAATCGTCCAGACGCTGGACTCGACCATCCGCCTCTCGGTGCCGCTGCTGCTCGCCTGCCTCGCCGGCCTCTACTCGGAACGCGCTGGCATCTTCGACATCGGTCTCGAAGGCAAGATGCTGGTCGGCGCCTTCGCCGGTGCGGCGGCCGCTTCCGTGTTTCATTCGGCCTTTCTCGGCCTCGGCATGGCCATCCTGATCTCGGTCGCGTTTGCCATGATCCACGGTTTTGCCTCGATCACCCATCGCGGCAACCAGATCGTCTCCGGGGTGGCCATCAATTTCATCGCCGCCGGGTCGACCATCATTCTCGGCCAGGCCTGGTTCCAGCAGGGCGGGCGCACGCCGGCGCTGCAACCGGGCGAGCGCTTCGAGGCCATCATCTTGCCGGGGGCCGACGCCATCCACGACGTGCCGATCATCGGACCGATCTATGCCGAGCTTCTGTCGGGCCACTCGATCCTGGTCTATATCGCTTTCCTGATGGTGCCGTTCACCTGGTGGGTGCTGTTTCGCACCCGCTTCGGCCTCAGGCTGCGCGCCGTCGGCGAGAATCCGGCCGCCGTCGACACCGCCGGCATCTCGGTCGCCTGGCTGCGCTACCGGGCGCTGATCTGTACCGGCGTGCTGACCGGCATCGCCGGCGCCTATCTGTCGATGGTGCAGAATGGCGGCTTCGTCAAGGACATGACCGCCGGCAAGGGCTACATCGCGCTGGCCGCGCTGATCTTCGCCAAGTGGAAACCGGTCAACGCCATGTTCGCCTGCTTGCTGTTCGGCTTCCTCGACGCGTTGTCGATCCGCCTGCAAGGCTCGCCGCTGCCTATCATCGGCAAGGTGCCGGTGCAGTTCATGCAGGCGCTGCCCTATATCCTCACCGTCATCCTGCTCGCCGGCTTCATCGGCAAGGCGATCCCGCCGCGCGCCGGTGGCGTGCCTTACGTGAAGGAGCGCTGAGCCGAAATCGAGGGGCGCGCGGGTCAAGCCAAGGCATGTCGCTCAAAAGTGGTCCCGGTTTTGAGACAACTACATGCATAGAGACAAGCAGCAGTGCCGGCTTTCAGGCATGATCATCGGAGAGAGCAAACTGAATGTCGCATGATCTGTTCGAGGCCGCCAAGGCTGCCATGGCCAAGGCCTATGCGCCCTATTCGAAGTTTCCGGTGGGCGCCGCATTGCGCACCGAGGACGGGCGCATCTTTGCCGGCGCCAATATCGAGGTCGCCTCCTATCCGGAAGGCTGGTGCGCCGAGACCACCGCGCTTGGCCACTACATCATGGGCGGCGGCGGCAGAATCGTGGAAATCGCCGTGCTTGCCGAACGCATGGCCAAGTGCTCGCCTTGCGGCGGCTGCCGGCAGCGGCTGGCCGAATTCTGCCAGCCGGAAACCAAACTCTATCTCTGCGACAATGCCGGCGTGGCCGAGACCGTGACCATGGGCGACATGCTGCCCTACGGCTTCCGCGGCGACATTTTGAAATGAAGACCTGGTTGAAAATGAAGAACTGGCTGAAATGAAGAGTTGGCTGCGATGAAGGAAAAGGCGCTGGACCATCTCGTCGAACGGCTGGACGGCCTGGCGCCGTCGACCGCACTGGTGTTGGGTTCGGGCCTGGGCGGGCTGGTCGACCAGATCGAGGATCCGATCCGCATCTCCTATGCCGATCTGCCGGGTTTTCCCAGAAGCGGCGTCACCGGCCATGCCGGCGAAGTGGTGGCGGGGCTGTTTGCCGGCGTGCCGGTGCTGCTGCTGTCCGGCCGCGCCCACTACTACGAGCACGGCAACGCGGCGGCGATGCGGCCGGCGCTGGAAGTGCTTGCCGGCATCGGCATCACGAAACTGATCCTCACCAATGCCGCCGGCTCGGTCGATCCGGACATGCCGCCGGGCTCGGTGATGCTGATATCGGACCACATCAATTTCTCGGGCACCAATCCGCTGATCGGCGAGCCGAGCGACCGCCGCTTTGTCGGCCTGACCGAAGCCTATGATGCCGGCATCCGCAAGGCGCTGGAACGGGCGGCGAAAGCGACCGGCACCGTGCTGCACAAGGGCGTCTACATGTGGTTCTCCGGCCCGTGCTTCGAAACGCCCGCCGAAATTCGCATGGCGCGCATCATGGGCGCCAATGCGGTCGGCATGTCGACCGTGCCGGAGGTCATTCTCGCCCGCTTCCTCGGACTGCGCGTCGCCGCCTGCTCGGTCATCACCAATTTGGCGGCCGGCATGACCGGGGCCGAGCTTTCGCACCAGGAGACCAAGGACATGGCGCCGATCGGCGGCGCGCGGCTGACAACGATCCTGCAGCGCGTGTTCCGTGACGGGCTGCTGGAGAGTTGATGCTTCCCCAGGAAATCATCCGGCGCAAGCGCGATGGCCTGAAGCTGTCGGCGCAGGAGATCGCCGGCTTCGTCGAAGGCGTCACCGACGGGGCCGTTTCGGACGGCCAGGTCGGCGCCTTCGCCATGGCGGTGTTCTTCAACGGCATGAGCCGCGACGAGGCGGTGGCGCTGACGCTGGCGATGCGCGATTCCGGTGACGTGCTCGACTGGTCGGACCTGCCCGGCCCGGTTACCGACAAGCATTCGACAGGCGGCGTCGGCGACAATGTCTCGCTGATGCTGGCGCCGATCGTTGCCGCCTGCGGCGCCTATGTGCCGATGATTTCCGGCCGCGGCCTTGGCCACACCGGCGGTACGCTGGACAAGATGGATGCCATTCCCGGCTATGCCAGCCAGCCCGATATCGCGCTGTTTCGCAAGGCGGTGCTTGAAACCGGCTGCGCCATCATCGGCCAGACCGCCGACCTCGCGCCCGCCGATCGTCGGCTCTACGCGATCCGCGATGTCACCGGCACGGTCGAATCGGTGCCGCTGATCACCGCTTCGATCCTGTCGAAGAAGCTGGCGGCCGGGCTGCAATCGCTGGTGCTCGACGTCAAGGTCGGCAACGGCGCCTTCATGGAAAAGTCGCGTGACGCGACCTCGCTCGCCAACAGCCTGGTCGAGATCGCCAATGGCGCCGGCTTGAAGGCCTCGGCGTTGATCACCGGCATGAATGAGCCGCTGGCCTCGGCCGCCGGCAACGCGGTCGAGGTGCGCAACGCCGTCGATTTCCTCACCGGCCGTCTGCGTGATCGTCGGCTGGAGGACGTGACGCTGGCGCTCGCCGCCGAGATGCTGCAATCGGCGGGACTGGTGTCGTCCAACCAGGATGGCATGCGGCGCGCCACCGAGACGCTTGCCAGCGGCCGCGCCGCCGCCACTTTCGCGCGCATGGTCGCCACACTCGGCGGCCCCGCCGATTTCATCGAGAAGCCGGAAAAATACCTGGCCGCGGCGGCGACCGAATTTGCCGTCAAGGCGACCGCGAACGGCTTCGTCACCGGCATAGCGACCCGCGACATTGGGGTCGCCGTGGTTGGCCTGGGAGGCGGACGCACGCGGCCGGACGACAAGGTCGACCCCGCGGTCGGCATCACCAGGCTGTTGCCGGTCGGTGCGGAAGCGAGGATCGGCGAGCCGCTGGCCCTGGTCCATGCCCGCTCACAGGCCGATGCCGAGGCGGCCGCCGCCGCCGTGCTTTCGGCCTATGCGATTGGGCCGTCAAAGCCGGCCGCCGACAAGTCGGTCATCCGGCGGATACTTCCGCGCGGCTGACTACTGAACGAGCAGCAGCGTGCCATTCTCGGCCTGGAATTTGCCAAGCCGATTGAGGAAGCTCATACCGATCAGGTTGGTGTGCAGCGCCTTGTCGTCGAGCACGATGGTCTGGACGTCATTGACCGTGATGCTGCCGATCTGCAGCCGGTCGATCATTGCCACGGCAGCCTTGATCGAGCCATTGGCGGTGCTGACCTCGTGACTGAAGTCGGAAGGGTTCAGCGACAGGCCAATCCTGCGTGCCGTCGAGGTGTTGATGGCGACCAGCGTGGCGCCGGTATCGATCATGCCGTCGACCTGGCGTCCGTTGAGCTTGAAGGCCGACGAAAAGTGCCCGCGCTCGTCCGCCGTGACTACGACCTTGCGGCCGAGCGCCAACGGCGCCGTCGGCTTGTCGGGCACCGATGCCAGATTGACGTCCGGTTGGGTTTCGACCGCGGGTTTGCTCGTCACCGTCGATTTCAGCAGGTTTTCGATGATTTGCGGGTTCGACTGATACACAATCGGTATCGATGCCGATGTACCGGTGAAAACGCCAAGGATGAGAAGTTTGCGCAGCATGGATCGGCCTTCGTGACAGCCGATCCTTAAGCCCGGATGGTGTTTGCCGCTTTAACGCGCGCCAAAACCGCGCCTTTGCGTAAACATTTGGTAAATCATACCAATCTCCCAGATTGGTATTACTTGGTCCCGTACATGCGATCGCCGGCGTCGCCGAGGCCGGGCATTATGTAGCCCTTCTCGTTGAGCTGGCGGTCGATCGAAGCGGTGAAGACGGGAACATCCGGATGCGCCTTGGTGAAGCGCTCGATGCCTTCGGGCGCCGCCAGCAGACAGAGGAAGCGGATGTTGGTGGCGCCGCGCCCCTTCAGCTTGTCGATCGCCGCGATCGCCGAATTGGCGGTGGCCAGCATCGGATCGACGACGATCACCAGCCGGTCGGCGAGGTCGCTCGGCGCCTTGAAGAAATATTCGACTGCTTCCAGCGTTTCATGATCGCGGTAAAGGCCGATATGGGCCACGCGCGCCGCCGGCACCAGGTCGAGCAGGCCTTCGAGCAAGCCGTTGCCGGCGCGCAGCACCGAGGCAAAGACCAGTTTCTTGCCCTCCAGCGTCGGCGCCTCCATGGTCTCGATCGGCGTTTCGATCGTTGTCGTGGTCAGTTCGAGGTTGCGGGTGACCTCGTAGCCGAGCAGCAGCGAGATCTCGCGCAGCAGCCGCCGGAAGCCGGCCGTCGAGGTCTCCTTCTTGCGCATAATGGACAGCTTGTGCTGGACAAGCGGATGGTCGACGACGGTGACGCCCTGCATGGTGTTCTCCTGATGCCTGCGCCCGAAAGTGCGCGCATGGTCCTTCGGACGCGCCGCGCTTCAAGCTGATTGAGCGAACCCTAGCGATAATGCGTCGGCCAAGGAACCGCTTGGCCTGCCCCGACCACAGCTTTGTCGGAAGAAATCAGCGAGCGGCGCCGTTGAGACGGGCAAGAAGCGCGGTCTTGGTCTTTCTGTCGACGAAAGCGGCCTCGATGGCCGTTCTGGTGACGGCCGTCAGCGCCTTTTCGTTCATCGAGAAATGCTCGGCGGCGATGTCGTATTCGCGCTTCAGCGAGGTCCAGAAATAGGGCGGATCGTCGGAATTGAGCGTCACCTTGCAGCCGGCCGCCTGCAGGGCCGGAAAGGGATGGTCGGCAAAACTATCGAATACCTTGAGCGCGATGTTGGAACCGGGGCAGCATTCCAGCACGACGCCCTCATCGGCGATGCGCCGCACAAGGTCCGGATTCTCGATGGCGCGCACGCCATGGCCGATGCGCGAGGGGCGGATGTGATCGAGCGCCGCCTTGACGGTCTCCCAGCCCGTCAGTTCGCCGGCATGGATGGTGATGCCGAGCCCGGCCTCGCGTGCGATCTCGAAGGCCCTGACATAGTCCTCCATGTCGCCTATGCGCTCGTCGCCGGCGACGCCGAAGCCGGTGACCAGCGGATGCCCGCAGCGCGCCGCGAAGCGCGCCGCCTGCTCGATCGACTCGACGCCGACATGGCGCACGCCGGTGACGATCATGCGGCCCTCGATGCCGGTCTTGGCCTTGGCCCGGGCCATGCCTTCGCCAAGCGCGTCGGTATAGGCCTTGGGCGACAGCCCGGCCTTCTTGGCATGGTCGGGCGACGTGAACACCTCGGAATAGATGGCGCCGTCGCGGGCGAGGCTGGTCAGATAATGGTCGGCCAGCCGCGCATAGTCCTCCTCCGTCCGGAACATATCGGAGGCAAAATCGTAAGCCGCCAGGAAGGATGTGAAGTCGTGCCAGACGAATGACCCGTTCTGGATATAAGGCGAGGTGTCCTTGCCGTATTTCTGCGCCTGGCGGATGACAAGTTCGGGCGCCGCTGCCCCTTCGATGTGGCAGTGCAATTCCGCTTTCAAAGGCATTCACTCATCCCGTCGGTCAGTCCAGGTCTTGAAAACCCACCACCTGGAAGCGCGGCTGAACACCGCGCCTTAAACAATAGCGCCCGCACCATCGATCGGCTATGGTCCCGCCGGTTTTATGACGGATCAAAAAAATGTCAGTTGAGAGAACCACGGCCGCGGGCGGCATGGAAACCTCCTATGGTTTCAAGCGTGTAGGGGCTGGCGACAAGCAGTCCCTGGTCAACGATGTTTTCCACAAGGTAGCCAACCGCTACGACCTGATGAACGATCTGATGTCGGCCGGCCTGCACCGGCTGTGGAAGGATGCCATGGTCACCTGGCTCAATCCTCCAAAAAGGATCGGCTGGCGCGTGCTCGACGTTGCCGGCGGCACCGGCGACATCGCCTTCCGCATCGTCGATGCAAGCCATGGTCAGGCCCATGCCACCGTGCTCGACATCAATGGCTCGATGCTTGCCGTCGGCCGCGACCGGGCCGAAAAGAAAGGCCTGTCCGGCAACACCGACTTCGTCGAGGCCAATGCCGAGGAACTGCCCTTCGCTGACGCCACGTTCGACGCCTACACCATTGCTTTCGGCATTCGCAACGTGCCGCGCATCGATGTCGCGCTCTCGGAAGCGTTCCGTGTGCTGAAGCCGGGCGGCCGGTTTCTCTGCCTCGAATTTTCCGAAGTCGAGATGCCGCTGCTCGACAAGGCCTACGAAGCCTGGTCGTTCAATGCCATTCCGAAAATCGGCAGGATGGTCACCGGCGACGGCGAGCCCTATTCCTACCTGGTCGAATCGATCGCCAGGTTTCCCAACCAGGCGAATTTTGCTTCCATGATCACCCGCGCGGGCTTCGATCGCGTTTCCTTCCGCAACTATTCCGGCGGCATCGCGGCACTTCATTCGGGCTGGAAGCTTTGAGGCTCGACCGCATTTCTCATAGTCGATGTGCGCTATGCCGGTTCAAAGAGCCGGCAGGACGGGCGCAGCCATGAGCACCGTCGGTGCTGGATTTCGGCTCGTCCGGGCCGGCTGGGTGCTGGTGCGCGAGGGCGTCGTCGCCGCCTTGCCGGGCGAGGAACTGTCCGGCCTGCCGAAATTCGGCTGGCGGCTGGCGCGGCTGTTCACCCGCCGCCGCGCGCTGGCCTATGAGCGCAGCGACCGGCTGGCCAAGGCGGTGGTTCGGCTGGGGCCGTCCTATGTCAAGCTCGGTCAGTTCCTGGCGACACGGCCCGACGTCGTCGGCAACGACATGGCGCTCGATCTGGCCATGTTGCAGGACAAGATGCACACCTTCCCGAAGTCCGAGGCCGTCGCGGCGATCGAGCTTTCGCTCGGGCGCAAGGTCGGCGATCTCTACGCGCAATTCGGCGACCCGGTCGCCGCTGCCTCCATCGCCCAGGTCCACGCCGCCGACACCATCCATGACGGCATAGCCACCAAGGTGGCGGTGAAGGTGATCCGGCCGGGCGTGCGCCGCCGCTTCTTCCATGATCTCGAAAGCTATTTCCTCGCCGCCCGCCTGCAGGAGAAATACATCCCGTCGTCGCGCCGGCTGCGGCCGGTCGAGGTCACCGAGACACTGGCGCAGACCACCAAGGTCGAAATGGATCTTCGCCTCGAGGCGGCCGCACTGTCGGAGCTTGGCGAGAACACCAGGGATGATCCCGGTTTTCGCGTCCCTTCCGTCGACTGGGAACGCACCGGCCGTGACGTGCTGACCATGGAGTGGGTCGACGGCGTCAAGATGAACGACATTGCCGGCCTTGCGGCTGCCGGTCACGACCTGAAAACCATCGCCACCAATCTCATCCAGTCGTTCCTGCGCCACACGCTGCGCGACGGATTCTTCCACGCCGACATGCATCCCGGAAACCTGTTCGTCGAGGCGAACGGCACCATCGTTGCCGTCGATCTCGGCATAGCCGGCAGGCTTGGCAAGAAGGAGCGCCGCTTCCTCGCCGAAATCCTCTACGGCTTCATCACCCGCGACTATCTGCGTGTCGCCGAGGTGCATTTCGAGGCCGGCTATGTGCCGCGCCAGCACAATGTCGCGGCTTTCGCGCAAGCGATCCGCGCCATCGGCGAACCGATCCACGGCCAGCCGGCCGAGACCATTTCGATGGCCAAGCTTTTGACGCTGCTGTTCGAAGTCACCGAACTCTTCGACATGGCGACGCGGCCGGAATTGATCCTGTTGCAGAAGACAATGGTGGTGGTCGAGGGCGTGGCGCGCACGCTCGACCCGGCCTTCAACATGTGGAAGACGGCCGAACCGGTGGTCGGCGGCTGGATCGCCGGCAATCTTGGCCCGCGCGGCATGATGGTCGATGCGCGCGATGGCGCCAAGGCGCTGCTGACGCTGGCCCGCCAGGCGCCCGAGCTTGCGGCGCGCACCGATCGGCTGTCGCGTGAGATCGACCTGATGGCCGAGCACGGCCTGCGCTTCGACGAGACCACCGCCCATGCCATCGGCAAGGCCGAGGCGCGCTACAGCCGCTCCGGCCGCCTGGCGCTGTGGGTGATCGCGCTGACGCTGGTCTATATCGCCTGGAAGGTCATCTAGCCCCGACGGCATCGGGATCAGTTTCGGCAACTTGCAGCGAAATGATTGCATTGCTATCATTGCACTCGGCAATCACAGCTGAGTGCAATCATATGGCCGGCATTACGATCCGCAACCTTGACGATGAGGTCAAGGAGATGTTGCGCCGATTGGCGGCGGAAAACGACCGCTCCATGGAAGAGCAGGCGCGGGTGATGATCCGGGCCGCGGTTGACGGGCAGATCGGCTCCGTGGGCCGCATCGACCAGATCGAGAAAACCCTTCGCGAACTGACCAGTTCGCACGGCGCAGCGGCTCCCGTTGCCGTGCAAGCAGGCAAGAGTTTGCCGCGCGGCCTCTCCGGCAAGCGCATCCTGCTCATCATCGGTGGCGGTATTGCTGCCTACAAGGCACTGGATCTGATCCGCCGGTTGCGCGAGCGCGGTGCCTCGGTGCGGGTGGTCATGACATCAGCCGCGCAGGAATTCGTCACCACGCTGTCGGTGGGCGCGCTCTCCGCCGACCATGTCTTCACCGAACTGTTCGACCGCAATGACGAACACGATGTCGGCCATATCAGGCTGTCGCGCGAGGCCGAGGTTCTCGTGGTGGCGCCGGCCACCGCCGACCTGATGGCCAAGCTCGCCAACGGCCACGCCAACGATCTTGCCTCGACCGTGCTCCTCGCCACCGACAAGCCGGTGCTGATGGCGCCGGCCATGAACCCAAAAATGTGGGCGCATCCGGCGACCCGTCGCAACCGCGCGACGTTGCAAAAGGACGGCATTGCCTTCGTCGGACCGGCCAAGGGCGAGATGGCCGAAAGCAATGAGGCGGGCGAAGGCCGCATGGCCGAGCCGCTGGAGATCGTCGCCGCCATCGAGGCGCTGCTCGACGTCAGCCCCAAGCCGCTGTCGGGGCGCAGGATCATCGTGACCTCCGGCCCGACGCATGAGCCGATCGACCCGGTGCGCTACATCGCCAACCGTTCGTCGGGCAAGCAGGGCCACGCCATCGCGGCGGCACTGGCCAGGCTCGGCGCCGATGTCCGCCTCGTCTCCGGCCCGGTTGGCATCGCCGATCCCGCAGGCGTGAAAACCATCCATGTCGAACGCGCGCAAGAGATGCGCGATGCGGTGGAACAGCTTCTGCCCGCCGATGCGGCGGTGTTCGTCGCCGCCGTTGCCGATTGGCGCAGCGAGAATTCGGCCGGTGAGAAGATCAAGAAGGTGGCGGGCGAAGGACCGCCGGTGCTGCGCATGGTCGAGAATCCCGACATTCTCGCCGGGGTTGGCCATCACAGCCAGCGACCCGGGCTTGTGATTGGCTTCGCCGCCGAGACACAGGATCTCTTGCGCAACGCCGAGGCCAAGCTCAGGAAGAAGGGCGCCGATTTCATCGTTGCCAACGATGTGTCGCACGAAAGCGGCATCGGCCCTTCGGGCGTGATGGGCGGCGATCGCAATCGGGTGCGGATCGTGTCAAAGGCCGGCGTCGAGGAATGGCCCGAGATGAGCAAGGACGAGGTGGCGGCGCGGCTCGCCGCCCTGATCGCCGAACGGTTGAAGACGACCGTCGTTTGAGCGGAGGCGCTGGAAAGACGGCGTGCTTCAGGTCATTTGGCTCTGCATAACCCTCGGGTTAATTGGACAAAAGCTCCGCGGTTCGGGCAAGTGCGCCGGCAAAACCGTTGAGCGGAATGGAAAAGCTCACCGCCTGTCCGGTGTCGGCCGCGAAGGCATCGATCTTGAGGGTGGTGCCCGACTTCAGCAGCGGTGTGAGGGCCGCATCGAACGCCACCGGCACCAGGCAGCCGACGACCTGGCAGGTGTTGAATGGCAGGCTGCCATCGAGCTTCTGGTCGTCGATGCTCAGGCTGACGCCCTTGGCCAGCGCCAGGCCGAACGGCAGCGCGAGCGTACCGGCGGCATCGTCGCCGGTCTTGCTCGACAGCTCGATCGCCAGCAGGCGCTGGTTGTTTTGCTTGTTGAATTGCTGATGCGACAGGCTGCAGTTCTTGGTCGTGCCTGATATCTGGCAATTGACCGTCCAATCGCCATGGGTTTCGGACAGTGCCGACGCGCCGCCCGGCAATTGCGGGGCATCGGCGGCGGGCGCCGCCACCACCTTGTCGGTCTTGGTTTGCGCAGCCATGGCCGGCACACCGACGACACAGGCAACACCCAGCATTGCCACGAAATACGCGTACTTCCTCATCAAGACCCTCCCGCCCGGCTCCGCCTGGGCCAGCTGGAAGCTGACCTTGAGAGACGCGCCGATCGCGTTCCATTTAACCGTTTCGCCGGAGGCGCCGTTGTACCTGACGGATATGCCGGCGCCGTTGGCGCCATTTGGCTCAAGGCCGGCGCCGGCTCGATAGAGCGGCGAATCGAAGGCTTCCGTCAAGTGCAATGCGGGGTTGCAAGGCAGATTCTCCGCCGCCGCGAAGCGGCCTTCGGTGGTCGACATGCTGATTTCGCTTCGATCTGCGCCGAGATATGGCACAGCCGGACAGACGCCCTATATTACGGCCAGAATTTCTTCATGCGGGAATGAGCGGATGTCGGCGCTTCGATCATCAACGGTTTTCACATCGGCAATGCTGGCGACGGCAATGCTGGTCGGCGCTCGCCCGCCCGCTTCGGCGCAGGCCCTTGATTCCGCCGCCGCCAACAACGCGCTGATCCGGCAGAACGACCTGCAAATCCTGGAGAACCGGGTGCAGCGGCAGCAATACCAGCAGCAACAGCAACAGTATCGTGCCCAGGACCGCCAGATCGTCCAGCAGCCACAGCTGGTCGTGCCGCAGCTCAAGCCAAGCTGCCAGACGCAGATAATCGGCTCCACCGCTGTGGGCAATTGCCGCTGACAAGCCGGCGTTTTTCATTTATTAGCCGACTTATGTATTCGGAGTGTCTTTCGGCACACGCGAAAGTTTTGGTTTTGCAACGATGCTCTGTCGCGCTATGCGGCATTTGCATCGACTGGATCGACGAATGGCAGGCACCAAGAAAAAGGCCGTACGCAAGGCAAAGAAGGGCGAGAGGATCCGTCAGGTAGCGGCTATCCCCTTCCGGCTGAACGCGCGTGGCGATATCGAGGTGATGCTGGTTACTTCGCGAACCACAAGACGCTTCATCGTCCCCAAGGGCTGGCCGATGAAGGGCAAGAGCGGACGCAAGGCAGCCACCATCGAGGCGCGGGAGGAAGCCGGCGTGCTCGGCAAGACGCTGAGAGAGCCGGCGGGCACCTACTCCTACTGGAAACGGCTGGCCAATCGCTTCGTCCGCGTCGACGTCATCGTCTATCTGCTCGAAGTGAGCGAGGAACTGGCCAACTGGCAGGAGGCCAGACAGCGCCAGCGGGCCTGGCTGGCGCCGGCCGATGCGGCCATGCTCATCGACGAACCGGACCTTTCGACGCTGGTGGCGACCTTGACGATTGCCGAGCCTGCGCCGCTCTAACTCAAAGAGACAGAGCATGATGTCGTCCGAAAACCGCTTCACACTTTTCGGCATCATGCTTCTGGCTCCGCCTGAGGTTGGACCTCACTCGGCGGTGCCGCCCTCTTCGGGGAAAGGCCGCACCGGCGTGCCGGTATAGGCCCACAACCATTCGCGCGGCAGCGGTCCCTTGTTTCGCTCGGCTTGCTGCGACTGCTCCCAGGCATGCGCCAGGATGCCGACCGAGCGCGACAGCACGAAAAGCCCGCGCGTCAGCGGCGGCGGAAAGCCGAGTTCGCCATAGATGACGGCGGTGGCGCCATCGATGTTGAGCGGTATCTTTTTCCCCTTGCGTTGAGCGATTTCCGCTTCGATCGCTTCGGCGATGTCGGCGAAGCGTCCATTGACGACGCCACGCGCGGCAAACTCGCGGGTCAGTTCCAGCAGGCGCGGCGCGCGTGGATCGACCGGATGGAAGCGGTGTCCGAGCCCCGGCACATAGCCCTTCTCCCCGGCGAAGAACCGGTCGAGCCGCGACGACACGGCTTCATTCAGCGCGACGCCACTATCGAGCGCCAGTGCGATGTCACCGTAGAACGACAGTGCCTGTTCGCCGGCGCCGCCATGCACGTCGCCAAGCACGTTGATGGCCGAGGCCATGGCGCTGTTGATGCCGACGCCGCAGGTTGCCGCCATGCGGGCGATGGCGATCGATGGCGCCTGCGGCCCATGGTCGACGGCGGCGCCGAGCGCGATGCCGAGCAGCGCCGCCTGGTCCTCGCTGGGCAGGTCGCCGCGCAGCATCAGCCAGATCATCGCCGGGAAGCTGACGCGGCCGATCAGCTCCTGGATCTCATAACCGCGCAGCCGGATGACGCCGGGCTGCATCTCGATGATATCGGTCTGCCACCATTCCTCGCCGCGCTCACGGCCGGTCTTCTTCTCCGTGCCACTCATGCCCGTGCCTTTGCCTTGGCGCGCGGCGGCAGGTCGGCGAAGACCTCGTCCATATGCTCGCCGAGCGCCGGTGGCGGCTTCGTCGGCAAGGGGGCCGTGCCATCGACCATGAAGCCGCCGCGCAGAACCGTCAGCGGCCTGTCCACACCCGGCACGTCCTCAAAATTCGCGGTCACCTGGCGCTCGAGCACTTGCGGCTCGGCCAGCACTTGCGGGATCGTCAGCACCCTGCCCGCGGGCACGCCGGCACGATTGAGCGTTTCTTCCCAGACCGCCGCCGGTGCGCCCGCCAGGGCTCCCTCGATCTCGACTTTAAGCGCCACCCGGTTGCGCTTGCGCGTCTCCCGCTCGGCAAAGCGGGGATCCGAGGCAAGTTCCGGTCGCCCGATCAGCCGGCACAGCGCCACGAACTGCTCCTGCTTGTTGGCGGCGATGTTGAGCAGCCCGTCGCCGGTGCGAAAGGCGCCGGAGGGTGCTGCGGTCATGTTCTCGTTGCCCATCGGCTGCGGATCGACGGCTGCGGTGAGGTAGTTGGAGACCGGCCAGCCGAGCGCCGAGAGCGTGCATTCGAGCATCGAGACGTCGAGAAAGGCGCCCTCGCCGCTTGTCTTTTGCCGGACCAGCGCCGCGGCAATAGCGAACGCGCCGACCAGTCCGCCAAGCGTGTCGGCGACGGGATAGCCGACCCGCAGTGGCGCCGTCTCCGGCGTGCCGGTGATGCTCATGATCCCCGACAGGCCCTGGATGATCTGGTCATAGGCGGGGTTGTCGCGCATCGGTCCAGTCTGGCCGAAACCGGATATCGCGCAATAGACGAGGCCGGGGCGGATCGCCTTCAGCGCCTCGTAACCAAGGCCGAGCCGATCCATCACGCCGGGGCGGAAATTCTCCACCAGCGCATCGGCGCTGGCGACCAGATCGAGGAAGCGTTCGCGATCGGCCGGCTTCTTGAGGTCGAGCGCCACCGATCGTTTGCCGGCGTTCTGCGCCAGGAACGAGGCGCCCATGCCGGCGCTGTTGAGCTTCTGTGAGCCGCCGAGCTGGCGCGCCAGGTCGCCGCCTTGCGGGACCTCGACCTTGATCACGTCGGCCCCGATCAGCGCCAGCTGATAGGCGCAATAGGGGCCGGCCAGGACGTTGGTCAGGTCGAGGACACGGATGCCGGAAAGCAGTTCGGTCATGGCAGCTCAAACCGATCAGGCATCGCCGGGCACATGCTCCGGTCCGCGCCGCCGGCGGTGCTCGATATAGGCCCAGATATGCGGCCCGACCAGGCCGATGAAGGCGAGCGTCAAAAGCGTCAGCGACAGCGGATGCTTGTAGAATACCGACCAGTCGCCATTCGAGATGGTCATCGCCCGGCGGAACTGGGTTTCGGCGAGTGGCCCCAGGATCATGCCGATGATGACCGGCGCGGTCGGGAAATCGAAGCGCCGCATCAGGTACCCGGCCGCCCCCAGCAGATAGAGGATGACGAGGTCGATAGGCGATTGCGAGATGCCATAGGTGCCGACCGTCGCGAACACCAGGATGCCGGCATAGAGCTGCGGCGCCGGGATCTTCAGCAGCCGCACCCACAGCCCGATCAGCGGCAGGTTGAGGATGACGAGGATGACGTTGGCGATGAACAGGCTGGCGATCAGCCCCCAGACGAGGTCGCCTTGCGTCGTCAGAAGCAGCGGCCCGGGATTGATGCCGTAGCTCTGGAACGCCGACAGCATGATCGCCGCCGTCGCCGAGGTCGGCAGGCCGAGCGTCAGCATCGGCACCAGCACGCCGGCGGCGGACGCATTGTTGGCGGCTTCCGGGCCGGCAACGCCCTCGATGGCGCCAACCGTGCCGAACTCTTGCTTGTGCTTGGACAGCTTCTTTTCGATGGCATAGGA
>NZ_JBHUGY010000009.1:0-144397 GCF_042682105.1 Mesorhizobium calcicola | reverse complement strand
GCGTGGCGGCATCGAGATCGGAGCCGAACTGCGCGAAGGCCGCCATTTCGCGGTACTGCGCGAGCTCGCCCTTGATCGAGCCGGCAACCTGCTTCATCGCCTTGATCTGCGCGGCCGAGCCGACGCGGCTGACCGACAGGCCGACGTTGACGGCCGGACGGATGCCCTGGAAGAACAGGTTGGTTTCGAGGAAGATCTGGCCGTCGGTGATCGAGATCACGTTGGTCGGGATATAGGCCGACACGTCGTTGGCCTGCGTCTCGATGATCGGCAGGGCGGTCAGCGATCCGCCGCCCAGATCGTCGTTGAGCTTGGCGGCGCGCTCGAGCAGGCGCGAGTGCAGGTAGAAGACGTCGCCCGGATAGGCTTCGCGGCCCGGCGGGCGGCGCAAGAGCAGCGACATCTGGCGATAGGCGACGGCCTGCTTCGACAGATCGTCATAGCTGATCAGCGCATGCATGCCGTTGTCGCGAAAATATTCACCCATGGTGCAGCCGGCGAACGGCGCCAGGAACTGCATCGGCGCCGGGTCGGACGCGGTGGCGGCGATGATGACCGAATATTCGAGCGCGCCGCGCTCTTCCAGCACCTTGACGAACTGCGCCACGGTCGAGCGCTTCTGGCCGACGGCGACGTAGACGCAGTAGAGCTTTTCCTTCTCGGGGCCGTTATCGTGCACCGACTTCTGGTTGAGCATCGTGTCGAGGATGATGGCGGTCTTGCCGGTCTGGCGATCGCCGATGACCAGCTCGCGCTGGCCGCGGCCGACCGGGATCAGCGCATCGATGGCCTTGAGGCCGGTCGACATCGGCTCGTTCACCGACTTGCGCGGGATGATGCCGGGCGCCTTGACGTCAACGCGCTTGCGCTCGACCGCCTTGATCGGGCCCTTGCCGTCGATCGGATTGCCGAGCGCGTCGACGACGCGGCCGAGCAGGCCGGGGCCGACCGGAACGTCGACGATGGCGCCGGTGCGCTTGACGATGTCGCCTTCCTTGATGTCGCGGTCGGCGCCGAAGATGACGACGCCGACATTGTCGGCTTCGAGGTTGAGCGCCATGCCGCGGATGCCGCCGGGGAATTCGACCATCTCGCCGGCCTGGACATTGTCGAGGCCGTATACGCGGGCGATACCGTCACCGACGGACAGCACCTGTCCGACTTCGGAGACCTCGGCCTCCTTGCCGAAATTCTTGATCTGGTCTTTCAGAATTGCGGAAATTTCCGCGGCGCGGATGTCCATCAGCCGACCTCTTTCAGTGCAAGCTTGAGCGAATTGAGTTTGGTTTTGAGCGACGTATCGATCTGGCGCGAGCCCATCTTGACCACCAGTCCGCCGAGCAGCGACGGATCGACGGTGACGGAGATGGCCACGTCCTTGCCGGCAACGCTCTTCAGCGCCGCCTTGAGTTCGGTCTGCTGGGCATCGGTCAGCTCGTGCGCCGACGTCACTTCAGCAGCGGTCTCGCCACGGTGTTCGGCGGCGATCTGGCGGAACGCCCTGATCATGCCGGGGATGGCGAACAGCCGGCGATTGCTGGCGACGACGCGCAGGAAATTGCCGGCGAGGCCGACAATCCCGGCCTTGTCGGCGATCGCCGCGATGGCCTTGGCCTGGTCCTCGCTGGAGAACACCGGGCTGTTGATCAGCCGGGTCAGGTCGGCGCTGCCCGCGAGCATCGCTTCGAAGCTGTTGAGGTCCGCCTCGACCTTGGCCACGGAATTTGCCTGCAGGGCGAGTTCGAACAGCGAACCCGCATAACGTTCTGCGACACCTGAGATTGGCGATGACGATTGAGCCACGGACCGTCTTTTCTCTTGTCTGACAGGCCGCAGATTGTTTGCGCGAGCAAAAACTCTGGCTAAATCTTTGACCTTACTGCATTTTTTCAAGCACGGAGACGCGGCTTCCGCTATCCCCGGCCGAAAGTCGATTGCCGTCTAGCACAGGCATTTTAAGACCGCAATGCGTCGTTCCGCATGGTTTTCAGGCACTATTGTCGCATCCGGCGAAAGTCACCCGTCTTCGGCCCCGGAATACCGGGGATTCAGGGCAGAAAGCCGAAGGCAAAGGCGAGCGGCAACGCCGCCAGCACCAATTCCACCACAATGGAAACCCAATTGAAAGGCGTATTGGCGCCATCCGACATCATCGACAGCAGCCGGCCGAAGGCGGTGAACAGCCAGGAGAAGCCAAGCGTCATGTAGATCAGCGGCTGCGCCAGCAGGATGCAGCACAGGCCGACGCCCAGATAGAAGCCCGACATCCTGCCGCGCCCCTCGGCGATCGCCGCAACCTTCTCGGGCTTGACCTGCAGCCGCAAGATCCGGAAGGCCAGGCCGGGCGCCAGGAAAAACAGAAGGCCGAGCAGCGCGGTGACGACGGCGCTCGACCAGGCCAGCCATTCGCCCTGGCTCATTGGCCATGGAAACGCAAAATCCATCTTGTCTCGCCCCCCTCACAGCAATTCCGGATGCATTGAATGTCGCCCGCGAAGGAAGTCAAGCGTGCGGCCGGCAAGTCGGGGTTTCGGCAACGCCGCACTGGAAATACTGTCGCCTGATATGAGCCGCCCGCTTGGACGCGACGGCTTTGCGGCCGGTTGGACTGCTGCGCAAACACCCCCCGGACAAGAGCATCCCAGGTGCGATTTCTTCAACAGTATAGATCGCGCGCCTTGCCGTAACGCACAGTAAGTACTATGCTTCAAATGTTCCTTTCGTCGACTTCTTGCTTAGTTTAGCAATTTCACATGTTTCGCCATCACTTGTGAAATCTACACGGACGGAGTGCGGCAGGCAGGATCTCAAAATTCGGAGAAGATCATGCCGGATCTCTGTCGGGCCTTGCATCTGGCCAGCTTCTGGGTCGCTGCGGCAGCCCTTGTCGGGATCACGCAGGGCGCACGCGCGGGCTGTATCGCCGAACGGCCGACGGTC
Source organism: Mesorhizobium calcicola (assembly GCF_042682105.1). Classification (NCBI taxonomy): domain Bacteria; kingdom Pseudomonadati; phylum Pseudomonadota; class Alphaproteobacteria; order Hyphomicrobiales; family Phyllobacteriaceae; genus Mesorhizobium; species Mesorhizobium calcicola. The sequence goes on along the minus strand of NZ_JBHUGY010000009.1, from coordinate 141,457 downwards.
ATGGCTCCCGCCGATCCTCTGGTCTGCCAGCAGCTCGCGGCCACGATCAGGAAGCCCTCGGCGCTGTCCCTGGGAGACTACGAGAACAAGCTCAACCAATATCTGGGCAGTTACTGTTATCGCGACGAGGCTGCCGGATGGGTGCACGACAAATATGTGCGCCAGGCCGGGCCGCGCATCGCGACCCTGGTCAACGGTGCCTGGCAGGGCAAGGATTTCGGAACCCATGCGCCTGTCATGATCTGGTATTCGCCTGACATGATGGACTGGCTTCGCAAGAATCGTTCGGCCGGAGGCGAGGTCGATCATCCGCCGCCGGTTCCCGACGGCGCCATCATGGTGAAGGAGATGTTTTCTGAGCCGGCGTCGGATTGCCGGACGGTCGATCCTCTCAGGCTTTTTCCAACCAGCGGCGCCGCGATCATGATCCGCGATGCCAGCGCCTCTTACGACGGCTGGTTCTGGGGCTGGTACGGCTTCGGCAGCCAGAGCGGCTGGACTCCGGATTGGCCAGCCCTGCCGGCCGACAACAACAGCATGCCCAACATGGGCTTCGCCCAGTACTGCATGAACTGCCATGCCTCGGCGGCCGACAATCTGACCTTCGCCTCTCCCAAGAATGCCGCGGGCGAGCCAGGCAAGCCGCTCAACTATCTCGCACAGGATTTCTTCACGGGAGCGCCGGCAGAGACCTTGCACCAGACCGTCGTTTTGCCGGTCAATGCCAACCCGCGTCTTGGCCAACCGCTCTACAGTCCGAACGCCGACGTGATCGCCGCGTTGCAGGCCTATGTCCGCGAGATGCCGACCTATGAGACCGTCTCGCGAATGCCTTCCGAAACCTACGACAACACCTGGGTCGGAGCCAAGGGTCCCGATGCGTCCGATACGTTCCTGACCTCGAGCCAGTGCCTCGGTTGTCACGATGCCGGCAGCACCGGGTTGCAGTTCGACATGACCAGGCCAAACCCGCATGGCGATGGCATGATCAATCTGTCGCCACTGGCGACCTGGCGAACCTCGCCGATGGGGCTGGGCGGCCGCGATCCGATATTTTTCGCGCAGCTGGCCAGTGAAACGCAAAGCTTTCACCCCAAAATGTCCGGTGTCGTGCAGGACGTTTGCCTTGGCTGCCATGGCATCGCCGGAGAACGGCAGTTTCACATCGACGAGAAGGCGCGCTCGGGCAAATGCGAACTGTTCTCGCGCGACATGGTCGATGCGACGCCCTGGCCGGCCGACAATCCGAGTGCCGCGCACGCCAATTACGGCATGCTTGCCCGCGACGGCATCACCTGCACCTCCTGTCACCGCATGGTGCTCAACACCAAGGCCAGCGGACCGCTCGCCGATCAGCCGCAGAACGCCTGCGTCGACGAGCGGCAGGCGCTGCTCAATCCGCATGCGACCGGTTTTGCCAAGACCTTCACCGGCAGCTTCATGGTCGGTTCGCCCGAAACGCTCATCGGCCCCTTCGAGAAGCCGGAAGCCGGGCCGATGCATACGGCGCTGGGCATCAAACCGGTCCACGACGCCACGATCATGAGCTCCGAGGTTTGCGGGACCTGCCACACGGTTCATTTGCCGGTTCTGCAGGGCACCAACACATTGGCGCACATCTACGAGCAGACGACCTATCCGGAATGGGCGTTCAGCGCCTATCGAACCGGCAGCAGCCCGGATGGACCGCTCCCGCTGGGCGCCGGCGCCACGCCGCGCAGCTGTCAGGGGTGTCACATGTCATCGACGGAACCGGACGGATCGCCGACGATGAGCAAGATCGCCAGCATCCAGGAAAATCTGAATTTCCCGCAGACCGAGTCCAGCAACGCACCGGATCTTTCGGTCCGCGAGGGATTTGCCCGCCACACGCTCGTCGGTCTCAACGTCTTCCTGGTCAAGATGGCACAGCAGTTTCCCGATGTCTTCGGCATCAGGACGCGCGATCCGATGATGGGCAAGAAGGCTCTCGATCCTCTCGTCCTCACCGAGCAGGCGATGCTGGACCAGGCGTCGCAGGCAACCGCCACCGTAGCCATCAGCGATCTTGCCATGACCACCGAGGCGCTCGATGCCAAGGTGACGGTGAAGAACCTGGCCGGTCACAAGTTCCCCTCCGGAGTGGGTTTCCGGCGCGCGTTTCTCACCTTCAGCGTGCTCGACCAGAACGGCGAGCAGCTCTGGGTCTCCGGTCGTACCAACGCCGCCGGTGTGATCGTCGGTGCCGACGGCAAGCCGCTTGATGGCGAGCTTTGGTGGAAGGACGATTGTTCCGGCCGCGTCCATCCCGGCGAACGGCCGCATCAGCCGCATTACCAGAAGATCACGCGACAGGATCAGGTTCAGATCTACCAGGAACTGGTCTCCACGCCGCCCGCCAATACGCCCAATCCAGTGTGCAATGCACAGTCGAAGCCGGAAGGCGAGCTAACGACCAGCTTCCTGTCGATCTGCACGGAGGTGAAAGACAACCGGATATTGCCGGCTGGCTTCCTGCCGGTTGAAAGCCGGCTGGAAATCGCCAAGGCATTGGGCGCGGATGAGGAACTCGCCGTCGATGTCGGCACCACCGCCGTCGAGGACGATCCCGACTATATCGAGGGCGGCAGCGACACGCTGAGTTACTCGATACCGCTTGCCGATTTGCCGAAGGGCACACACCCCGCCAGCATCGAGGCGGACCTCTACTACCAGGCGACGCCTCCGTCCTATCTGCAGGACCGGTTCTGCACCGCCAAGGGCCCTGACACCGACCGCCTGTATTTCCTGGTCGGGCATCTCAACCTCGCCGGCACGCAAGCGGACGGGTGGAAGCTGAAAGTGGTCGGCAGCGGAACTGTCGCCGTCCAGCCCTGACCTCTGTCTGACGCAATTCCCCAGGGAAAGCGCTCCGCGATTTTCCCGGGAAAACCGCCTCACACTTTTCCTGGAATTGCTTCAGGGCAGCATGAACGCCACCGCCGCCTCGGCATGGATCCGCGTCGTGTCGAAGACCGGAATGTCGAAGTCCGGCTGGCCGATCAGCATGGTGATCTCGGTGCAGCCCATGATGACGCTGTCGGCGGCCTCCTCGCGGCGCAAGCGCTCGGTCTCGGCGATATAGGCCGCTTTCGAGGCTTCGGTGACGACGCCCTGGCACAGTTCCTCGTAGATGACGCGATGCACCATGTCGCGCCCGGCTTGATCCGGCACCACGGGTTGAAGTCCATATTTGTCGGCGAGCCGGCCCTTATAAAAATCCTGCTCCATGGTGAAACGCGTTGCCAGCAGCGCCGGACGCTGCATACCGGCGCGCTTGACGGCGACCGCGGTGGCATCGGCGATATGGATCAGGGGGATAGACACCGCCGCCTGCACCTGGTCGGCCAGTTTGTGCATGGTGTTGGTGCACAAAAGCAGGCCTTCCGCGCCGCCTGCCTCGAGCTTGCGCGCGGCGTCAGCCAGAAGCACGCCGGCACCATCCCAGTCGCCGTGATGCTGCCGCTCGGCGATCTCGGCGAAATCGAACGACCACAGCAGCAGCTTTGCCGAATGCAGCCCGCCGAGACGCTCGCGCACGATCTCGTTGAGCAGGCGGTAGTAGATGGCGGTCGATTCCCAACTCATGCCACCGAGAAGGCCGAGGGTTTTCATGTGATCTTCCTGTCTTGCCGGCTTGGAGGCAGCTTATCGCTGGAATCGCGACCTTACAAAAAACTCTGCGGATCGATATCCACCTGTACCCGGACCGAGCCGCGCTGTTTCGGCCCGTTGGCCAGCATGGCGCGGATGAAGCCTTGCATATCGGCGCGCCGTTCACCCTGGATCAGCAGGCGGAAGCGGTGGCGGCCGCCGAGCAGTGACAGCGGCGCCTCGGCCGGACCGAGCACGAACAGGTCGGCGGCCTCGGGTGCGGCGCGGCGCAGGCCGCGCGCATGGCCCTCGGCTTCGGCCCGCGTCACCGCGCTGACGATGACACCGGCGAGCCGGCCGAACGGCGGCAGGGCCGCGCGTTCGCGCTCGGCGATCTCGCGCTCGTAAAAAGCCTCGGCATCGCCGGAGACGATCGCCCGCATCACCGGATGGTCGGGCTGGAACGTCTGCAACAGGCCGAGGCTCTTCTTGCCGGTGCGGCCGGCGCGGCCGGTCACCTGGCTGAGCAGCTGGAAGGTGCGCTCGGCGGCGCGCGGATCGCCATTGGCGAGACCGAGGTCGGCATCGACGACGCCAACCAGCGTCATGTTGGGGAAGTTGTGGCCCTTGGCGACCAGTTGTGTGCCGATGACGATGTCAGCCTCGCCATTGGCGATCGCTTCCAGCTCCAGCCGCAGCCGCCGCACGCCGCCCATCAGGTCGGATGACAGGACGATGGTGCGCGCGTCCGGGAAATGCGCGACGACCTCCTCGGCGATGCGTTCGACGCCTGGTCCGCAGGCAACCAGATGGTCGAGCGTGCCGCATTCCGGGCAGGCTTCGGGGCGGCGCTCATTGTGCCCGCAATGATGGCAGACAAGCTGGCCGCGGAAACGATGCTCGACCAGCCAGGCCGAGCAGACCGGACAGCCGAAGCGGTGGCCGCAGACGCGGCACAGCGTCAGCGGCGCATAGCCGCGCCGGTTGAGGAACAGCAGCGATTGCTCCTTCCTCTCCAGCGTCTGGCGCATGTGATCGAGCAGCACCGGCGACAGGAAGCCGCCACGCGCCGGCGGCGCCCGCCGCATGTCGACTGCCTTCAGGTGAGGCAGGGCCGCCTCGGCAAAGCGGGCGGAGAGCACCGCCCTGTTGTAGCGGCCCTGTTGGGCATTGACCCGGCTTTCGACCGATGGCGTTGCCGACGCCAGCACCACCGGAAAGCTGCCGATATGGCCGCGCACCACCGCCATGTCGCGCGCATTGTAGAAGACGCGGTCTTCCTGCTTGTAGGCGGGGTCGTGCTCCTCGTCGACGACGATCAGGCCAAGCTCCTTGAACGGCAGGAACAGCGCCGAGCGCGCGCCGGCGACGACACGCACGCCGCCCTCCGCCACTTGCCGCCAGACCCTTTCGCGCATCCGCGGCGGCAGGTCCGAATGCCATTCGCCCGGCTTGGCGCCGAAGCGCTGCTGGAAGCGCTCGAGAAAGGCATGCGTCAGCGCGATTTCCGGCAGCAGGATCAGCACCTGCTTGCCCTGGTCGAGCGCGGCCGCCACCGCCTCGAAATAGACTTCCGTCTTGCCCGATCCGGTGACGCCGTCGAGCAGCGCGACATTGAACACACCGGCCGCGACATTGGCGCGCAGCATCCGCGCGGCGTCGTTCTGGTCCGGCATCAGTTCCGGTGTCGCATAGCTGGTGTCGGGCGCGGCCACCACCGGGCGCGGCGGAATCATCACCGTCTCGAACACACCCTGTGCCCTCAAGCCGTCGATCACCGTCGACGACACGCCGGCGGCATGCGCCAGGCCGGACCGCGTCCAGGCAAGGCCGCCCTCGGCCGTCTCCAGCACGCGCTCTCTCGCCCCCGTCATCCGGTCGGGTGCCAGAAGGGTGCGCTGCAGCCCCTCGATCCATGGTTCGGGGTCAAAAGCCTCCGGCGCCCTGAGCAGCATGCGCGCCACCATGCCCGGCGGCGACAGCGTGTACTGCGCCACCCAGTCGACGAAGCGGCGCATGGCGCGGTCGATCGGCGGGCAGTCGAAGACCTGTTCGATCGGGCGCAGCTTTTTCGCATCGACCGTCTCGACCGCGCCATCCCAGACGATGCCGGCGACCTGGCGTGGGCCAAGCGGCACGCGCACGATCGAGCCCGGCACCACGCGCATGCCGATGGGCACGGCATAGGTGTAGGGACGTTCGGCGGGCATCGGCACCAGCACCGGTGCGGCTGCGACAAAGGGCGAATCTTGGATCATGAGGCGTGACCTTGCCCTGACTTTGGTCTAGATCAAAGCGCAACGCTGAACGTGCCTTTCCCAGCACGACGAAATCGTCAGGAGACCGCCATGAAATTTTTTGTCGACACCGCCGACGTCAAGGATATCCGTGAGCTCAACGACCTGGGCCTGCTCGACGGCGTCACCACCAACCCGTCACTGATCCTGAAATCCGGCGGCAAGATCGCCGAAGTCACCAGGGAGATCTGCGACATCGTCAAGGGTCCGGTCTCGGCCGAGGTCACCGCCACCGAATATTCCGAGATGATGCAGCAGGCCAAGGTCCTGGCCAAGATCGCCGACAATGTCTGCATCAAGGTGCCGCTGACGCTGGACGGTCTGAAGGCCTGCAAGACCATCCGCACCGAGATGAACCGCCTGGTCAACGTCACGCTGTGCTTTTCGGCCAACCAGGCGCTGCTCGCGGCCAAGGCCGGTGCGTCCTTCATCTCGCCCTTCGTCGGCCGCATCGACGACATCGGCATCGACGGCATGGAGCTGATCCAGGAGATCCGGCAGATCTACGACAATTACGATTTCCAGACCGAGATCCTCGTGGCTTCGGTTCGCACCGTGAACCATGTCAAGCAGGCGGCACTCATCGGCGCCGATGTTGTCACCGCGCCGCCGGCGACGCTGAAGGCGCTGGTCAAGCATCCGCTGACCGACAAGGGCCTGGAACTGTTCCTCGCCGACTGGGCAAAGACCGGCCAATCGATCGGCTAAGATGGCGATCGGCTGAGGTCACACCGCTTTCAACAAAAAAAGGCCGGGAAACCGGCCTTTTTTATTGCGCTTCCGAAGAAGAAGAAACGCCAAGGCCCTGCCGATCAATCGGTGCCGTCATCGTCGGGCGCGTTCACCTGCTGGCGCCGGCCCATGATGATCTCGCGCTTGCCGACATGGTTGGGTGCACCGACGAGCCCTTCCTTTTCCATGCGCTCAACCAGCGATGCGGCGCGGTTGTAGCCGACACCGAGGCGGCGCTGGATGTAGGACGTCGAGCACTTCTTGTCGCGCACCACCACCTTGACCGCCTCGTCATAGATGGAATCATTGTCTTCGGCTGCAACGGATCCCTTGTCGAAGACCGCGCCCTGATCGCTTTCGGCTTCTTCCTCATCCTCGTCGGCTGTTACTGTCTCCAGATATTCGGGGCGGCCCTGCGCTTTCAGATGCGCCACGACATGCTCGACTTCCGCGTCGGAAACAAACGGGCCATGCACACGCGAAATGCGCCCCCCACCCATCATGTGCAGCATATCGCCCTGGCCAAGCAGCTGTTCGGCGCCCTGTTCGCCCAGGATGGTGCGGCTGTCGATCTTGGATGTCACCTGGAAGGAAATCCGGGTCGGGAAGTTGGCCTTGATCGTGCCGGTGATGACATCGACCGAAGGGCGCTGCGTTGCCATGATCAAATGGATACCGGCCGCGCGCGCCATCTGCGCCAGACGCTGGATGGCGCCTTCGATCTCCTTGCCGGCGACCATCATCAGGTCGGCCATCTCGTCGACGATGACGACGATATAGGGCATCGGCGCAAGGTCGATTTCCTGCTGTTCGAAAAGCGGCTCGCCCGTGCCCTTTTCGAAGCCGGCCTGCACGGTCATCACGACCGTCTCGCCCTTGTCGCGGGCGGCAGCCGCGCGCTCATTGTAGCCGTCGATGTTGCGCACGCCGAGCCGCGCCATCTTGCGATAGCGGTCCTCCATCTCGCGCACCGCCCATTTGAGCGCGGTGACCGCCTTTTTGGGATCCGTGACGACGGGGGTCAAAAGATGCGGGATACCGTCATACACGGAGAGCTCCAGCATCTTGGGGTCGACCATGATCAGGCGGCACTCTTCCGGCTTCAGTCGGTAAAGCAACGACAGGATCATGGTGTTGATGGCGACCGACTTGCCGGAGCCGGTGGTGCCCGCCACGAGCAGGTGCGGCATCTTCGCCAACTCGGCGATGACAGGCTCGCCACCGATCGTCTTGCCGAGACAAAGCGCCAGCTTGCAGCTGGTCTTGCGGAAGCCCTCCGATTCGATCAGCTCCCGGAAATAGACCGTTTCGCGCGTCTCGTTCGGGAGCTCGATGCCGATAACGTTGCGGCCGGGCACGACGGCGACGCGCGCCGAAACCGCCGACATGGAGCGGGCGATATCATCGGCGAGGCCGATGACACGAGAGGATTTGACACCCGGCGCCGGCTCGAACTCATAGAGCGTGACAACCGGGCCCGGGCGCACGTGAATGATCTCGCCGCGCACGCCGAAATCTTCGAGCACGCTTTCCAAAAGATCGGCATTCTGCTCGAGCCGCTCCTGCGACATGTAGAATCCCTGACCCTCCGGTGGCTGCTGCAACAACTCTTCGGAGGGGAGCTGATAGGAATCGCCCGCCATTGAAGGCGCGATTTTGCCGGCCAGAGGCAAGCGTGGGGACGCGGCCGCGACCCGCACGGCGACGTCCCGACGCGGCACGATTGGCACGGCAACGGCGTCACTTGCGGCAGCGGGGACTGCAGCGACTTCGGCCTGCAGCGCATTGCTCGCCGGCACGTCGGGCTGCACCACAGCTTCGTTCGCGTTGGACGGCCAGACATCAGGCAAAGGCTTCGAGGGCCGGCCTGGAAGCCATTCGATGACACGAAACAGCGAGGTGGCGTCGGCCGCCATCGATGGGCGGCCGATACCGATCCGCGCAGCGGCGGCCGGCGCCGGCGTGGTCGGGCTGGCCGGCCGGGCCTGGGACGTAACGTCGACCAGATAGGGCGCCATGACCTCGAAGAAGGCGTGATCCGAAAGATGAGGCCAGCGCGGTGTCTCGGGGATGACTGTTTTGGTCGCGGCGCGGCCTGCCGGGACGGCGGCCGCGCGCGCGGATGCTCGTCCGGTTGCGGCCGTCATCGGAGATGCCGACGGAGCAGGTCGTGCCTTGTCGTTGGCACGCCCCGGCGCGGCATACGCCGCAGCCAGCGGCGACGTCCTTTGTGCGGCCGATTCGCTGCTGCCCTGCAACCGGGTTGTTTCCAAATTGCGGCTTTTCACCGAAGCCGGCAATGCCAGCAGCGAGGGCGCAAGTGGTGCCTCATCGACGACGGGCTGCGTGGCTGCCTGCTGCGCTGGCAGCGCGTCGGGAGCGTCTTGCTCGACGACACGGTCGCCCTGCTGGCGATGCTTCTTGGCCTCATAATCCGGCGTGCGTGTAAAACGCACATTGGGCGCGAGGAAGAAATATTCCTGCCAGGCGGGACTTTCGATGTCGCCGATTTTGGCGGACGCATCGCTGGTCCCAAGGCCACCCCTCGGCTCCATATAAGGCCGCCTGTTACCGCCGAGATCGACAAGCCGCGCGGAATAGCCGGCCTGTTGGGTGCCGGATTGCCGGCCGTCCTGTCCCTGGTGAGTCGGGCGATTATGGCCGCCTGTCGCGGCTGAAGCGGCTCGCTGACCGGCCCTGCCGCCATCGAAGCGCTCCACCCCGGGGTCATCGGGCGAAGTTGCCTTCAATGAATTGACCCGGTGAAAACGCTTGGATTCCATTCTCAAGACTCGCTCTGAAACGTTCGCTGAGCAATAGGGAGCGAGTGGTTAACAGTTGCTTCCCGGCGGCTCGATCGTCGACGATCTTGGGATAGCAATGTCATCGCACCGGTCGCAACGAGCGAGACCAGCACTTACACCGGTGGCGCGATCTGCCTGCGTGAACGACGAGGAGTGAGGTAGGGTATCTCTACGGCAATGTCCGATGGACTGGCTTTGGGCGCGTGATCGATGTCACCATTGCCCTCCATACCCGCGTTTTGACGCGAGTGCGTTCGAAACGATAACGCTAGCCGGCCTTGCCGTGCCTGACCAGGTCCTGGGCGATGGACAGCTGCAGCGCTTCGGCCAGCTCGCGCGCGGCACGGTTCTCGGCGTCGATCTGCGCCCGGTATGCGGCGAATTCCTGACGCGGCCTGTCGAAGGACGAGGTGATCGAGCGCCTGCCGGACGCGATCTTTGCTCCCGTTTTCGCGTCGCTAAGCGTATAGGTGGCGGTCAGCGTCACGGAACCGGCGGTCGGCTCGTCCTCGTCGGTTCCAACCTGCACGAGTGCCGAGGACTCGACGGCTTCGCCTACGCCGAGATAGAGCGAATAGACGGGCGACGCCGGTTCGCCGGCGCCTCGTCCAAATCCGAAGATCAAATTGTTGCGCACCTGCTGTCCGAAACGCGTGTTGACCGGCTTGATGGCGATCGACGCCAGCTCGGCGTTGGCGCTGCCGGTCGAGCCGGTCGACGACGGCGCGCTCGAATAGAGCGGCCGCACCGTGCAGGCCGAGGCCAGCGCAAGCGAGCCGAGCAGGCCAGCAAGCGCGACGCGGCGCAGCAAACGGCGCAGCTCTGTCTTTTCCCGATCAGGCAACGACATTGACGATCCTCTGCGGCACGATGATCACCTTGCGCGGAGCCTTGCCTTCGAGTGCTTTCTGCACGAAGTCGAGAGCCAGTACCGCTTTTTCGACCGCACCTTGGTCCGCGTCGCGGGCAATTGTCAAATCCCCCCGCTTCTTGCCGTTGACCTGTACCGGATAGGTGACGTCGTTGTCGACGACCAGTGCCGGATCGAAGACCGGCCACGGCCGTTCGGCGACGAGATCGGTGCCGCCGAGCGTCTCCCAGCACTCCTCGGCCAGATGCGGCATGACCGGCGCGATCAGGTGCACGAGCATCTCCACGGCCTGCCGGCAGGCGCCTTTCAGCGCCGCATCGGCCTTGCCTTCGGCCACCTCGCTGAGCGGCGTGGTCAGCGCGTTGGCCAGTTCGTAGATGCGGGCGATGGCGCGGTTGAAGGCGAGCTTCTCGATATCCTCGCCGACCGCCTTCAGGATCTTGTGCGCCGCCTTGGAAACCGCTCCAGCCTCGCCGTCACTGGCCGCCTCGGGCTTGATGCCGGCCAGCGTCTCGGCCGCCGTCGACACCAAACGCCAGACGCGCTGGATGAAGCGATGCGCGCCGGCGGCACCGTCGTCCGTCCATTCGACGTCGCGCTCGGGCGGCGAGTCCGACAGCATGAACCAGCGTGCCGTGTCGGCGCCGTAGCCGTCGGTAATGTCTTCCGGGCTCACCGTGTTCTTCTTCGACTTCGACATCTTTTCGAGCGGGCCGATCGTCACCGCCTCGCCGGTGGCGATGTCGATGGCGCGGTGCTTGCCGTCGACCTCTTCCAGCCTGACCTCGGTGGGCGCCAGCCAGCGGCCATTCGATGCCGAGCCGACGCGATAGGTCTCGTGCACCACCATGCCTTGCGTGAACAGGCCCTTGAACGGCTCGGCCAGATCGACATGGCCGGTCTCGCGCATGGCGCGGGTGAAGAAACGCGAATAGAGCAGATGCAGGATCGCGTGCTCGATACCGCCAATATACTGGTCGACCGGCAGCCATTCGTTGGCCGCCCTGGGATCGGTCGGCTCATGCGCCCATGGCGCCGTGAAGCGGGCGAAATACCACGACGAATCGACGAACGTGTCCATCGTGTCGGTTTCGCGACGCGCATCCTTGCCGCATTGCGGGCATTTGACCTGGCGCCAGGTCGGATGGCGGTCGAGCGGATTGCCAGGCCGGTCGAAATCGACATCGTCGGGCAGCTTGACCGGCAGGTCGGCCTTCGGCACCGGCACCACGCCGCAATCCTCGCAATGGATCATCGGGATCGGGCAGCCCCAGTAGCGCTGGCGCGAAATGCCCCAGTCACGCAGGCGGAAATTCACCTTGCGCTCGGCCATCGGCCGGTTGCCGATGGTCTTCTGCTCCAGCAGTGTCGCGACCTCGTCGAACGCCTGGGCCGGCTTCATGCCGTCGAGGAAGCGCGAATTGATCATCACGCCGTCGCCGACATAGGCTTCATCGATGATCTGGAAGCTCGCCGGATTCTCAGCCTCCGGCATCACCACCGGGATTACCGGCAGGCCGTATTTGTTGGCGAAGTCGAGGTCGCGCTGGTCGCCGGACGGACAGCCGAAGATGGCGCCGGTGCCGTATTCCATCAGCACGAAATTGGCGACATAGACCGGCAGCGTCCAGCTGTCGTCAAACGGATGAACGACGCGGATGCCGGTGTCGAAACCCTTCTTCTCGGCCGTCTCCAGCGCCGCCACCGAGGTGCCCATATGGCGGACCTCGTCGATGAACTTGGCCAGCGCCGGATTGGTCTCGGCGGCCTTCTTGGCCAGCGGATGATCGGCGGCGACAGCCATGAAGGAGGCCCCGAAGATGGTGTCGGGCCTTGTCGTGTAGACTTCCAGTTCCTGCTCGCCGCCAGAAGCTCCTGCCAGCGGCCAGCGGATCAGCAGGCCTTCGGAGCGGCCGATCCAGTTCTGCTGCATCAGCTTCACCTTTTCCGGCCATTCGTCGAGGCCGTCGAGCGAATCCAGCAGGTCCTGCGCGAAGTCGGTGATCTTGAAGAACCACTGCGTCAGCTCGCGCTGTTCGACCAGCGCGCCCGAACGCCAGCCCCGCCCGTCGATGACCTGCTCGTTGGCGAGCACCGTCATGTCCTCCGGGTCCCAATTGACCTTGGAGGATTTGCGCGTCACCAGCCCCTTCTCGACGAAATCGAGGAACAGCATCTGCTGGCGGTGGTAGTAGTCGACGTCGCAGGTGGCGAATTCGCGCGCCCAGTCCAGCGACAGGCCCATTACCTTGAGCTGCTCGCGCATGGTGGCGATGTTCTGGTAGGTCCATTCCTTGGGATGGACCTTGTTCTGCATCGCCGCGTTCTCGGCCGGCATGCCGAAGGCGTCCCAGCCCATCGGATGCAGCACGTTGAAGCCCTTGGCCCGCTTGTAGCGCGCCACCACGTCGCCCATCGTGTAGTTGCGGGTGTGGCCGATGTGGATGCGCCCCGACGGATACGGGAACATCTCCAGCACGTAGTATTTCGGACGCGGATCGTCATTGTGCGCTTCGAAAAGCTTCCTGGCGTCCCAGGCCTTCTGCCATTTGGGCTCTGACGCGCGCGGATTGTATCGTTCGGTTGCCATGGGACGTTTTTCACTTAAAAGCATGCGGACTGCGGGCGACAGCTCGGCAGTTCATTGGATATGGTCCGGGTGTTCACCATGGTTTGGCAAACCCGTCAACCATATGGGTCTCGCGTCGGTCAAAAACGCGGATCAAAACAGCGGGATTTGCATATGGGTGACGCCGTTCAGCAGTTTTTCGCGGTCAAGGCGAAGATCGCCGCCGCCGAGCGCGAGGCCGGCCGCCAAGCCGGCACGGTGACGCTGGTCGCGGTTTCCAAGACCTTTGAGGCCGCCGACATAAGCCCGGTCGTCGAGGCCGGCCAGCGTGTGTTCGGCGAAAACCGCGTCCAGGAAGCGCAAGGCAAATGGCCGGCGCTGAAGGAGGCTTTTCCCGACATCGAACTGCACCTGATCGGTCCGCTGCAGTCGAACAAGGCGAAGGAGGCGGTGGCGCTGTTCGACGTCATCGAGACGGTCGATCGCGACAAGATCGCCGTTGAACTCGCCAGGGAAATCGCCAGGCAGGGCCGCGCGCCAAAGCTCTATGTCCAGGTCAACACCGGCTCCGAGCCGCAAAAGGCCGGCATCGAGCCCCGCGACGCCGTCGCCTTCGTCGCCCGCTGCCGCGATGGCCATGGCCTCGCCATCGAAGGCCTGATGTGCATCCCGCCGGCCGACGAGAACCCCGGTCCGCACTTCGCCTTGCTGGAAAAGCTTGGGCAAGAGGCCGGCGTCGCCAAACTGTCGATGGGCATGTCCGGCGACTACGAGACGGCGATCGCCTTCGGCGCCACCAGCGTCAGGGTCGGTTCGGCGATCTTCGGCAACCGCTGACACGCCGCGACCTTTGGGCCAGTCTGGCGATCTCGCTGTGCCAGGGATTGGAAACGAAACGTACCGTTCCTATTTGCTGGATGTCATCACGATTTTCTGGAGCCACCACCCATGCGTTACAACCAGCTTGGAAATACGGGGATGTTCGTCTCCGAACTTTGCCTCGGCACCATGACCTTCGGCGCCGCCGGCGAAAATGCCCAATGGGGCCTGATCGCCAGCCTCGACCAGAAGGGCGTCAACGAGATCGTCGCCCGCTCGCTCGCTGCCGGCGTCAATTTCTTCGATACGGCCGACGTCTACTCGTTCGGTCAGTCCGAGCGGCTGCTCGGCCAGTCGCTCAGGGATCTCGGCGTCGACAGGCAGAAGGTGGTCATCGCCACCAAGGTGCACGGCGCCATGGGCGACGGCCCGAACCAGCGCGGCTCGTCGCGCGGCCACATCATGGATTCGGTCGACGCCAGCCTCGAGCGGCTGCAGCTCGATCATATCGATCTCTATCAGCTGCACGGCACCGACACGGTGACGCCGATCGACGAGACGCTGCGGGCGCTGGATGATCTCGTTGCCAGCGGCAAGGTCCGCTATGTCGGCGTTTCCAACTGGCAGGCCTGGCGCATCGCCAAGGCGCTCGGCATCGCCGACCGCAAGGGCTTCGCCCGTTTCGAGACCATCCAGTCCTATTATTCGATCGCCGGCCGCGATCTCGAGCGCGAAATCGTGCCGCTCATCAACGAGGAGAAACTCGGCCTGATGGTGTGGTCGCCAATGGCCGGCGGTCTGCTCTCCGGCAAATACGGCCCCGGCGCGCCCGGCAATGGCGAGGGCCGCCGTGCCAGCTTCAACTTCCCGCCGGTCAACGAGGATCGCGCCTGGGCGGCCGTCGCCATCATGCGCGAGATCGCCAGCAAGCACGATGTCAGCGTTGCCACGGTGGCGCTCGGCTATGTCCTGGCCAAGCCTTTCGTGATGAGCGTCCTCATCGGCGCCAGCCGCATGGAACAGCTCGAGCAGAACCTCGCCGCCACTGAAGTGAAGCTCGACACCGACGATCTCCTCCGTCTCGACGAGGTCAGCGCCTTGCCGGCCGAATATCCCGGCTGGATGGTGGAGCGCCAGGCCGCGGGCCGGCGCCCGGCGCCGTTCACGCCGAAAGCATAGAAGCTGCCAGCACAGACTATCTCGGGAGCCCGGCGGCTCCCGAGAGCCTTCTCACGTCAGGTCAGCCGCACGCTCTCTCCCAGAAAATCCAGAAAGGCCCGCACCCGCGCCGGCAGATGCCGGCCCTGGCCGACATAGACGGCGTGGGTGGCTTCCTCGTCGCCCGGATTGAAATCCTCAAGCAACCGCACCAGCCGGCCCGCCGCTATATCGGCCGCCACGTGCCAGTACGCCAGCCGGGCGATGCCGGCGCCCGCCAGCGCCATCAGCCGCATCGCCTCGCCGTCGCTGACCAGCGTGTTGCCGGTGATCGGAACCATGATGGCGTTTCCGGCCGCGTCGAGAAACGGCCAGCCGTCGATATGCCTGGCGAAACCGAAGCCCATGCGGTTGTGCCTGTCGAGATCGGTCGGTGTCAGCGGCGTGCCATGCGTCTCGAGGTATGAAGGCGCGGCAACGACGACCACCCGGCTTTGCCCCAGCTTGCGCGCCACCAGCCGTGATTCGCCGAGCGGCCCGGCACGGATGGCGACGTCGGCGCGTTCCGCCATCAGGTCGATGACGTTGTCGGTCAGCACCAGATCGACCGAAATCTCGGAGTAACGTTCGAGGAAGCGCGGCAGAAGCGGGATCAGCCGGTGCACCCCGAAGGGAACGTAGGTGTTGACGCGCAGCCGTCCGCGTGGCGCCGCACCTGCCGCGGCCTCCTGTTCGGCCGCCGCCATGTCGGCCAGGATGCGCAGACCGCTGTCGTAGAACGCGGTGCCTTCCGGCGTCAGTTGCAGCTTGCGTGTCGAACGGCTGACCAGCCGCGCGCCAAGCCGTGCCTCCAGCCGCGCGATCAGCTTGCTGACCGCCGACGGCGTCATGCGCAACGCGCGTGCCGCGGAAGAGAAACTGCCTTCCTCGACGACGCGCACGAAGACTTCGATCTCGCCGGAGCGGTTGATGTCGGGCCTGGCCATCTGTGAATCTATTTCATAAAAAATGTGCCCGGCGCAAGTCTGGTTCACAATGCATGGCGACACGATCTTTCGGGTCGGGGCGCAGACGGCGCTCTTCCTCATCGAAGTGGAACTCCGCCATGCCTCTTGCTCTTTACGCCCTTGCCGCCGGTGCCTTCGGCATTGGCGTCACCGAATTCGTCATCATGGGTCTGCTGCTCGACGTCAGCAAGGATCTCGGCGTCTCGATCTCGGCCGCCGGCCAGCTCATTTCGGGCTATGCGCTCGGCGTCGTCATCGGCGCGCCCCTGCTGACCATCGCCACCGGCAACTGGCCGCGCAAGACCGTGCTCCTGGCGCTGATGGCGATCTTCACGCTTGGCAATCTCGCCTGTGCGCTGGCGCCCGACTACTGGACGCTGATGGGCGCTCGCGTCATCACCGCCTTTGCCCATGGCACCTTCTTCGGCGTCGGCTCTGTCGTCGCCACCGGGCTGGTCGCGCCCAACAAGAAGGCCTCGGCGATCGCGCTGATGTTCACCGGCCTGACCATCGCCAACATCCTCGGCGTGCCCTTCGGCACCTGGCTCGGCCAGGCCTTTGGCTGGCGGGTGACCTTCTGGGCGGTAGCCGTGGTTGGCCTGGCGGCCTTCGCGGTCATCCTGGCTCTGGTGCCACGCAGCGAAGCAGCGCCGGAAAAGAGCGACCTGCGCGCCGATCTCGCCGTGCTGCGCCGCACGCCCGTGCTGCTCGGCCTTGCCACCACCGTGCTCGGCTATGCCGGCGTCTTCGCCGTCTTCACCTACATCGCCCCGTTGCTGACGCAGATCAGCGGCTTTGGGGAAGCAGCCGTGTCGCCGATCCTGCTCGTCTTCGGTGGCGGCCTCATCGCCGGCAATCTCGCCGGCGGCAAGGTCGCCGATCGTTGGCTGGTGCCGGCTGTGCTGGGCAGCCTCGTGGTGCTGGCCCTGGTGCTCGCAACCATGACCTTCGCCATCCACAGCCAGGTGATGGCCGTCCTCTATGTCGGCCTGCTGGGTGCCGCCGCCTTCGCCACCGTGGCGCCGCTGCAGATGTGGGTGCTGGAGAAGGCGCAAGGTGCCGGCCAGAGCCTTGCCTCGTCCTTCAACATCGCCGCCTTCAATCTCGGCAATGCGGCCGGCGCCTGGCTTGGTGGCGCGGTGATTGCCCATGGCCTTGGCCTCGGTGCGCTCACCTGGGTCGCCGCCCTGCTGCCGCTCGCCGCACTCGCCGTGGCGGGACTGGCACTGCGTCTCGACAGACATGAGGAGCGGCTGATCCCGGTTGCTGCCGGCACCGCCTCCATCAAGTGATGGCAACACCGAGATCCACCAACGGCAGACGCCCCGAAACCAGAACCCGAGAGGAGAACCTATGACGCATCCGATCCGCCGCACCACCGTCGCCCTTCTGGCAACGCGCCTGACGCTCGGCGCGCTCGCTTTGGCGGCTTTATCGATAGTCAACCCGGCAATTGCCGGCGAGAAACAGGATTGGGTGGGCACCTGGACGGCCAGCCCTCAACCGACATGGGGGGCCGATTTTGCCTTGCCGGTGAAAATGATGCCAAAGCTTGAGAACCAGACCATACGCCAGACGATCAGGACCAGCGTTGGCGGCAGGCGGTTCCGCATCGTCCTGTCGAACGAGTATTCCAACCTGCCGATCCAGATCGGTGAAACGCATGCTGCGATCGCCGGCGTGGAATCGAAAATCACCGCCGGCACCGATCGCGTCGTAACCTTTGGTGGCCAGGCCAAGGCAACAGTTCCGGCAGGCGCGCCTTTGGTCAGCGATCCGGTGGAATTGCCCCTCGACGCCTTGAGCCGCCTTTCGATATCGATCTATCTGCCGCAGCCCACACCGATCTCCACCTTCCATTGGGACGGCAAGCAGACCGCTTATGTCGGCAACGGCAATCAGACGGCTTCCGAAACAATCGCAGCCGCGCAGACCACCGACGCGCGTACCTTGGTCAGCGAGATCCTGGTCGATGCGCCGGCAAATGATGGCGCCGTCATCGCCATCGGCGATTCGATCACCGACGGCAATGGCGCCACGCTGGACGCCGACAACCGGTGGCCGGACGTCCTCGCCGAGCGTCTCGTCTCGAAGCAAGTGTCGGTGCTGAACGCAGGCATATCCGGCGCCAGGCTGCTGGACGATGCGATGGGCGTGAAGGCTTCGGCGCGCTTCGACCGTGATGTGCTGGCTCAGCCCGGCGCCAAGGCGGTCATCCTACTCATCGGCATCAACGACATCAGCTGGCCCGGCACGCCATTCGCACCTGGGAAATCCCTACCCTCCCTGGCGGCACTCACCACTGGATACCTGCAACTCGCAGCCCAGGCCCACGCCCACAATCTGATGATCGTCGGCGGCACGTTGACGCCCTTTGAGGGCGCGCTGAGCGGCACGCCGCTCGATGCCTACTACACGCCTGAAAAAGAAGCGTTGCGCCAGAGGGTCAACAACTGGATCAGAACCAGTGGTGCCTTCGATGCGGTCGTCGACTTCGACCTGCTGCTTCGCGATCCCGTGCACCCGACACGCCTGCTGCCGGAGTTCGATTCCGGCGACCACCTCCATCCGGGCGACAAGGGAAACCGGGCCATGGCCGAGGCCATCGATCTCCGCCGGCTGATCAGGAACTGAGCAGCCCGCAATTGACTTCATCCAGCAATTGAAAGGACAAAACCATGGACTATCGACGTCTCGGCGCGTCGGGCCTGAAAGTGCCCGCACTCTCATTCGGCGCGGGAACCTTTGGTGGCGCCGGCCCGCTGTTCGGCGCCTGGGGCAACAGCGACGCCAGGGAAGCGCGGCGGTTGATCGACATCTGCCTTGAGGCCGGCGTCAACCTGTTCGACACCGCCGACGTCTATTCGAACGGCGCTTCCGAACAGGTGCTTGGCGAAGCGATAAAGGGCCGCCGCGATGCCGTGCTGATCTCGACCAAGACCTCGCTGCCGATGGGCGACGGCCCGGCCGATTACGGCTCGTCGCGTTCGCGGCTGATCAAATCGGTGGACGATGCGCTGAGGCGCCTCGGCACCGATTACATCGACCTGCTGCAGCTGCATGCCTTCGATGCCGGCACACCGATCGAGGAGGTTCTGTCGACGCTGGACGAGCTCGTGCGCGCCGGCAAGCTGCGCTATGTCGGCGTCTCCAACTTTTCCGGCTGGCAAGTGATGAAGTCGCTGGCGCAAGCCGACAGGCACGGCTATCCGCGCTATGTCGCGCATCAGGTCTACTATTCGCTGGTCGGCCGCGACTATGAGTGGGAGCTGATGCCGCTCGGCCTCGACCAGGGCGTCGGCGCGCTGGTGTGGAGCCCGCTCGGCTGGGGCCGCCTGACCGGCAAGATCCGCCGCGGCCAGCCATTGCCGGAAAAGAGCCGGCTGCACGACACCGCGAGCTTCGGCCCGCCGGTCGACGACGAGCATCTCTACCGGGTCATGGATGCTCTTGACGCGGTGGCCGAGGAAACCGGCAAGACGGTGCCGCAGATCGCCATCAACTGGCTTTTGCGGCGCCCGACCGTATCGTCGGTCATCATCGGCGCCCGCAACGAACAGCAGCTGCGCCAGAATCTCGGCGCCATCGGCTGGACCTTGACGCCGGAGCAGATGAAAAAACTCGACGCGGCGAGCGAGGTCACCGCGCCCTACCCGTATTTCCCCTATCGTCGCCAGGAAGGTTTCGCCCGCCTTAACCCGCCGGCGGTTTAAACTCGCGATCGTTCATTTGGGCGGCAACGTTCGGGATTGGCCGACGCCTCCCAGTTTCGTCATCCACGGGCGAAGCAGGAGCGAAGCTCCGTCGCGGAGACCCGAGGATCCATGCCGTGACGGCTGTTGAGCAATGCGGCGGATCAGAATTCTGGACCGCAGCAACGCCGAGAGGTCGCGGCATGGATCCTAGGGTCTGCTCTCTTCGCTCCGCTCCTCGCTGCGCCCTAGGATGACGAAGCGATAGGCGTTCTGTCAATCGCCATGCATATCGGCCCGTCAACGGAAGCGAGCCTCAAAGCTTCTGCGCCGGACCCCCTAATGCAGCACGAACTCGCCGTCGACCTTGCGCCATTCGTTCGGCGCGATCAGCTTCTGGTGCGTGTAGACAACCGAATGCAGCGGGCCGTCGAGGCTGGTCTTCCAGAATTCGATGAACCGGATCAGCACCGGAAACTCCGGAGCGATGTCGTAGTCCTGCCAGATGTAGCTCTGCAGCAGATGCGGGTGATCGGGAAAATGGTACAGAATCTTGGCTGTTGTCAGGCCGTAGCCCCTGAGCATCAGGTCCATTTCGGTATGATCGTACATTGCAGCCCCCTGGGTCGATCTCCTTTCCTCCCGACATCGGATTGTGCGCTTAGTTATTTAACTGTCTATTGATTTTTCTTGATCGAAAACGGGTTTTCCGCGCGAAAACATACGGTTAGCAGCGACCGTGGCCGAGTGCTGATACAAGCAAAAAGGCCCCCTGCGGCATCCCGCCACGCAAACCCAACGTCTAATATTGCCGTAACGGAGGAACTGGTAATAATGCCGCCGAATTCGCGGCCGCTTCGCCGCGATCCCGCTGGCGTTTCAAGCCGGCGGATTGGTTTGGGAGGAAAGCGAAGAAATGTCCGAGGCTCATGTCCACCGCGTCCAGCCGGCGTGGAAGAAAAACGCGCTGATCGACAATGATACCTACCTGAAATGGTATGCCGACAGCGTCAAGAACCCGGACAAGTTCTGGGGCAAGCACGGCAAGCGCATCGACTGGTTCAAGCCCTTCAGCAAGGTCAAGAACACCTCCTTCGATGGCAAGGTCTCGATCAAATGGTTCGAGGACGGGCTGACCAACGTCTCGTACAACTGTATCGACCGGCACCTGAAGAAGCGCGGCGACCAGACCGCCATCATCTGGGAAGGCGACAATCCCTACGACGACAAGAAGATCACCTACAACGAGCTCTACGAGCATGTCTGCCGGCTCGCCAATGTGATGAAGAAGCACGGCGTCAAGAAGGGTGACCGCGTCACCATCTACATGCCGATGATCCCGGAAGCCGCCTATGCGATGCTGGCCTGCACGCGGCTGGGCGCCATCCACTCGATCGTCTTCGGCGGCTTTTCGCCGGACGCATTGGCCGGCCGCATCGTCGACTGCGAATCGACCTTCGTCATCACCGCCGACGAAGGCCTGCGCGGCGGCAAGCCCATCCCGTTGAAGGACAATACCGACAAGGCGATCGACATCGCCGCCAGACAGCATGTGATGGTCAAGAACGTCGTCGTCGTGCGCCGCACTGGCGGCAAGACCGGTTGGGCTCCTGGCCGCGACGTCTGGTACCATGACGAGATCGCGACGGTGAAGGCCGAATGCAAGCCGGAGAAGATGAAGGCCGAGGATCCGCTGTTCATCCTCTACACCTCGGGCTCGACCGGCAAGCCGAAGGGCGTGCTGCACACCACCGCCGGCTACCTCGTCTATGCCTCGATGACGCACCAATATGTCTTCGACTATCATGACGGCGACATCTACTGGTGCACCGCCGATGTGGGCTGGGTCACCGGCCACAGCTACATCGTCTACGGACCGCTCGCCAACGGCGCCACCACGCTGATGTTCGAGGGCGTGCCGAACTATCCGTCGCAGTCGCGCTTCTGGGAGGTCATCGACAAGCACAAGGTCAACATCTTCTACACCGCGCCGACCGCATTGCGCGCGCTGATGGGCGCCGGCGATGCGCATGTCACCAAGACCTCGCGCAAGTCGCTGCGCGTGCTGGGTTCGGTTGGCGAGCCGATCAATCCGGAAGCCTGGGAATGGTATTACAACGTCGTCGGCAACGGCAAGGTGCCGATCGTCGACACATGGTGGCAGACGGAGACCGGCGGCATCCTGATCACGCCGCTGCCCGGCGCCACCGACCTCAAGGCGGGTTCGGCGACGCGGCCCTTCTTCGGCGTCAAGCCGCAGCTGGTCGATGGCGACGGCAAGGTGCTGGAAGGGGCGGCGGACGGCAATCTGTGCATCACCGATTCCTGGCCGGGCCAGATGCGCAGCGTCTATGGCGACCACGACCGCTTCGTGCAGACCTATTTCTCGACCTACAAGGGCAAGTACTTCACCGGCGACGGCTGCCGTCGTGACGCCGACGGCTACTACTGGATCACCGGCCGCGTCGACGACGTCATCAACGTCTCGGGCCATCGCATGGGCACGGCCGAAGTCGAATCGGCGCTGGTCAGCCACGACAAGGTTTCGGAAGCGGCCGTCGTCGGCTACCCCCACGACATCAAGGGCCAGGGCATCTACTGCTATGTCACGCTGATGGCCGGCGAGCAGCCTGGCGAGGAGCTGCGCAAGGAGCTGATCGCCCATGTCCGCAAGGAGATCGGCGCCATCGCTTCGCCCGACAAGATCCAGTTCGCGCCCGGCCTGCCCAAGACGCGCTCGGGCAAGATCATGCGGCGCATCCTGCGCAAGATCGCCGAGGACGATTTTGCCACACTCGGCGACACCTCGACGCTCGCCGATCCGGCCGTCGTCGCAGACCTGATCGCCAACCGGCAAAACAAGAAGGGCTGATGCAGGGCGAGGCTTTGTTGGGCACTGTCACCGAGCTCTGGCGCTATCCGGCGAGTTCGCTTGCCGGCGAACGCCTGGACGCGATTTTGGTGGATCAGGAAAGCATCTACGGCGACCGCATGTTCGGTCTCGTCGATGTCTCCGACAACGAGATCGCGCGGCCGGACCGCGACGTGAAATGGCACAAGGTGCCGCGCATCCGCACCCGGCTGTCGCAGGCCCGCGCGCTTGAGATCGCCGTCCCCGACGGAGACTGGCTGGCTGCACCCGGCGCCGAGTGCGATCGCGCCGTTTCCGCCTATCTCGGCTTCGCGGCTTCGATCCGGCCGTTTCGGAGGGAAAACGCGGCGCCCGGCTATTCCGGACCGTTGACCGCCGAGCGTTACCGCAAGGCCCCGATCCACCTGCTCACCACGGCTTCGCTGGCACGGCTGAAGGCATTGCACCCCGAAGGTGTCCCCGACCCGCGCCGCTTCCGCCCCAACATCGTCGTCGACATGGCGCCGGTCGAAGGATCGTTCCCGGAGACTGAATGGATCGGCCGCAAGCTGGCGATCGGCGACCTGCACCTGACCATCTCCGAGCCGTGCCGCCGCTGCGGCTTCACCATCATCGCCCAGGACGGCTTCGACAACGACCCGGCCATCTTGCGCAATCTGGTCCGCCACAACGCGCACAATCTCGGCGTCTACTGCACGGTCGACCAGCCCGCCCGCGTCGAACTCGGCGCGCCGATGCGATTCGTCTGATCACCGGTAGAGATCCGCCCGCGTCGGCGGCAGGCCGCTCGAGCCGCGCGTCCGCTTGGTGACGACGGTCTGGAATATCTGCGCCGAGGCGCGTTCGAAAGTGATCGAACAGCCGGTGAGATAAAGCAGCCACAAGCGCGCCTTCGGCTCGCCGACCTCGGCGATTGCCTCGTCGAACCTTGCGTGCAGACGCTCGGCCCACAGCCTGCAGGTGCGGGCATAGTGCTCGCGCAGGTTCTCGATATCGTGGACGAGAAAACCATGCGCCTCGAGATTGCCGAGCGTCATGCCGATCGTGTCGACCTCGCCGCCGGGGAAGATGTATTTGATCAGCGCCTTGTATTCCGCGCCCTTGCGCAGCGTCTTCTTCGCGCTGCCCTTGCCGCGCCTGGTGATGGCATGGTGCAGATAGATGCCGCCTGGCTTGAGCAAGCGATGGATGGTCGAGAAATAGGTGGCGTGGTTGGCAAGGCCGACGGCCTCGAACATGCCGATCGAGGAGATCTTGTCATAGCTGCCGCTAACTTCCGTATAGGATTTTATGTCGATGGTGATCCGATCATCGAGGCCCTCGGCGCGGATGCGTTGGCGCGCCAGCAGGGTTTGTTCTTCCGACAGCGACACGCCGTGGCCGATGGCGCCATAGTGCTTCGCGGCATGGATCAGCATCGCGCCCCAGCCGCAGCCGATGTCGAGCAACCGCTCGCCCGGCTTCAGCCTGAGCTTGCGGCAGATATGGTCGAGCTTGTCTTGCTGTGCCTGGTCGATGCCGTTGGCGAAATCGGTGAAATAGGCGCAGGTGTAAACCATGCGCTCATCGAGGAAGTGCCCGTAGAACGCGTTCGAAATGTCGTAGTGATGCTCGATCGCCTGCTTGTTGGAACCGCTGACGAAGGGGTTGCGGCCGGCAAGATCGGCCCGTTGCGTCATCCGCTTTCGCGAGAACAGGACGGCGGGCAGGTCGCGCAGGATCGCCAGCTTCGGCAGCGCCTTCAACCTCAGCTTGCCCTGTGAGGGCAAGGCGTAGAGGTCGAACAGCGAGCCGTCCTCGACGTCGATCGTCTTGGAAATCCACATCTCGAGCAGCGTCGAGAAATTAGGCCGGCGGGCCAATTGCCAGACGATGTCCTGGTCGTTGATGGCCAGCACCGGACCGCCGGCGGGACCGATCCGTTCGCCGGTCCATAGCTTAACGGCAAAGCCCGGCTTCAGCGCTTCAACGACCGTTCGAACGATCCGCGCGGCCTTGTCGGTGGCGTCCATGCTTCCTCCCCGAAGCCAGAGCGCCAATGTTGTCTGTTTGCCCCTGGACTGCAAGCCGCCCCGTCTGGCCGCCCGTCTGGCCCGCCTGTCTGGAAAGACACACCGCCGGCTTTTTGAGGGTGACACCTTGCCATTTGCCAAATCAGACCCCATCATCTCCCACGTGTTCAACAAATCGAAAGGAGGTGATCCGATGTCGAGTGATTTCGTTTTCCAGAACGTGGCCTCAGCGGATTGCACTTTCGGGAAGCAGTCTTCCCGTTAAGGCGCGAGATGCGCGGCGGGTGACCTCAACGGTCGCCGCCATTGGCCGCGCCACGGACGGAAACACGGAAGGCCGCCGGCTTCGCAAGAAGCGGCGGCCTTTTCCTTTGGGCGGCCAACATCGCGCAGAACCGCCTCGGGCTCAAAAACTCACTTGGCGACGGTGATCTTCTCGATGTTCTGGACGATGTCGTCGAACGCCCGTTTCAAATCCGCACCGGTGGCGGCCTCGTAATAGTGTTTCAGCGACGACGTGTCCGCCGTGGAGCAGTCCTGGAGCACGCTTTTTGCCTGGTCCCGTTCGGTCGCCGTCATGGTTGGATCGTTCAGGTCGAAGCCGATCGTGAATATCTCGATGCCGTCGCGCTTCATGTCGTCGCAAATGCCTTCGGCATTGCCGCGGGACATCTGGCCCGCATTCTGTGATTTTGGCGCACCGCGCTCGCCGGCGAAGGCTGTGTTGAACTGGCCGTCCGTCATCAGGATGGCGACCT
The DNA here is from genome assembly GCF_042682105.1 of Mesorhizobium calcicola. Classification (NCBI taxonomy): domain Bacteria; kingdom Pseudomonadati; phylum Pseudomonadota; class Alphaproteobacteria; order Hyphomicrobiales; family Phyllobacteriaceae; genus Mesorhizobium; species Mesorhizobium calcicola. The sequence goes on along the minus strand of NZ_JBHUGY010000009.1, from coordinate 116,254 downwards.
TGGCGACTTTCCTCTTGTCGAAATTGGCGGGACCCGCACCGAGCCCGGCTTTGACGATGGTCGCGCGCCACGAGGGTGAAAGCATGTAGTAGCCCCACTGCGCCGCGATGCCGCCGGCGGTCACGCCAGCCGCGCTGAAATCGTCGATCGTGTCGAGCAGCTTGTCCTCGTCGGCCGATAGCGGGATGAGTTCCGGCGTTGGGCAGGTTCTCATGTGATCGTCCCGATTGATTTTGGCCAGGTACTCCTTGCCGTTGTTGTCCCACCGCGATGTCGAAGGCCCGTCGGACGACGTGTCGGCATAGCCGTCCTTGTCCTTGCGCTCGGTGGCACATTTGTCCGGCGCTGGTGTCACCGACACTGAAACCGGAGCATCCACGGGTGGCGGCAGGTCCGGCCCGCCCTTCTCTTCGACGAAGACGCTGTCAGCAAGACCGCCGGTGTTCACAGCTTCGGCGTAGGGAACAATCGCCACGCGCACACGTGGATTCTTCGGATCGATGTTGTTGTCCAGCAGGTCCTTGACTGCCCCGGAAGCGGCAATCTGCAGGTCGCCGATCTTGTTGGTCTTGGCCCATATGTTCGGCGCCATGGACCCGGTCACATCGAGCATCATCGCCACTTCGATGGTCTTGTCCGAATAGAGCGCCGTCGTGGAAGCGGCGACGCGTTTCATGTCACCCGTGTTGAAAATCGGGAAATACAGGGCGACATCGACATGGGCGTCCGCCTGGACCGTCTTGGCGGTCCTGTTGACAATCAGCCTGTCGAGCACGATCTGGTCGGCCTGCAGGATGCCTGCCGTGCTGTTGGCGTCGAGAAAGGCCTGCACGGATTTGTTGGCATCGGCTTCCCTGATGACACCGGTCGTCAGGTCGCGCGCCGTCGACGTGACCGCGGCGTCGACCACGCCCTGCAGGCTCGATCTGGCATTGTAGAACTGCGATATGTTGACGGAAAAGCCAACGGCCAGCGCCAAGACCGAGGCGCCAAGGCCGAACAGGACCGCGAAATTTCCACCGCGATGTCCGGCGAAAACGCCGACCGCGCGAACAAGACCCTCGTAATTCCGCATCCACAGCCTCCACTCGCCTCGGCCTCGTCGCCGCGGGAAGGGCAGTGCAGGATTCCAGCCGAGTGACGCCGCCACGGGGCAAAGGCCAGCCGCTCGCCAGCACCTTGTTGTTTTTGTTTGATTTCGAGCTGCGCGAAGGTGAATGACTGGTAAACAAAAAGACGCTTTTGCGGCTTCGTTTACGAGCCGCTTACCATGATCGGACCGAGGGATTCCGGAATGCCCGATGACGTCCTGTTGCGGCACAGGGCTTCTGTGCCGAAGCGGACCATCTGTTGCGAAACCATAGGGCGCCAGGCGGTCGGTTGAGAGACCCGGCTGCCGGAAGACTAGGCCAGCATCTGCGCGCTGACCGTCCTGTTGATGCCGTGATAGGGCGGGTTGAACAGATTGCGTTGCTGTTCGTAGGTCCACACCTTGAACAGGCTGAGCCGATGCGGGCCGAAACTGTGCAGCAGCGGCACGTCGGTGGCGTCGCGGCCGCGCGCGATGACGACGCGGCCAATCCTCGGCGTGTTGTGGCGGGGGTCGAACGTGTACCACTTGCCGTCGAGGAAGACTTCCAGCCACGCCGAAAAATCCATCGGCGCCGGATCAAGCGGCACACCGATGTCGCCGAGATAGCCGTTCACATAGCGCGCCGGAATGTTCATGCAGCGGCAGAGCGTGATCGCCAGATGGGCAAAGTCGCGGCAGACGCCGACGCGCTCCTCATGCGCCTGCGCGGCGGTACGGGTCGGACGGGCATAGCCGTAGCCGAAGGACAGCCGGTTGTGGACATAATCGACGATCGCTTGCACCCGCGCCCAACCCGAGGGGACATGGCCGAAAAGCTGCCACGCCAGGCCGCTGAGATGATCGGTCTCGCAATAGCGGCTGCCGAGGAGATAACCGAGCACCTCGTCGGGCAGTTCCGCCACCGGCACTTCCCTGGCCAACGTATTGACCGCATCGATCTCGCCGCTGTCCTCGACGACCGCATCATAAAGGATGCGAAAACCGCCGGCCGGCGCGGTGAAGCGGCGGCAGCCATTGCCATACAGATCGTGGTAGAGCCTGGTCGACACGGCGGGCGACGTCAGCACCCGCGTCTGCCGCTTGATGTCGGCCTGCCTGTCCTTGTGGATCTCGAGCAGTGAAATCACCGGAGTGGCCGCCGTGCATTCGATGGCGATTTCGTAGCCGAGCCGGATCAGCATCGCAGTCCCCCTCGATTGTCGCGGAAAACAGTTTCGCTAGAACGCGAGAAGACGGGCCATGGTTCCCTGGGAATCATCGAAAAGGTGACCTTCGCGCCTTCCCATGGAAACGCCGCGACGTTAGGTTCGGCGACCGCCACAAGCGCTCCCCCGGACCCAAGGAAAACCATGTTCGCAGGCAAGAAATTCGCGGCCTTCCTCTTCGACATGGACGGCACGCTGCTCAATTCGACCGCTGCCGCGGAACGCGTCTGGAGCAATTGGGCGATGGGGCACGGCCTCGACGTGGCGGCTTTCCTGCCAACCATGCACGGCAGGCGGGCCATCGAGACCGTCCGCCGGCTGGCACTACCCGGGGTCGACCCACAGCACGAGGCGAACGAGATTACACGGGCCGAAATCGCCGATGTCGAAGGGGTCAATGCCATCGCCGGCGCCGCGGCATTCCTGAGTGCGCTACCGCCGGATCGCTGGGCCATCGTAACATCATCGCCGCTCGCGCTTGCGCTGGTGCGGATCGAAGCGGCGGGCATCCCGCGTCCGGCGACAATGGTCACGGCGGAAGACGTGGTTAACGGCAAGCCTGCCCCCGACTGCTTCCTGTTGGCGGCCGAACGGCTTGGCTTCGCCGCTCACGACTGCGTGGTTTTCGAGGACGCAACGCCGGGCATCCAGGCGGGCGAGGCGGCCGGCGCCACGGTGGTGGTGATCACCGCGACACATCAGCACAAGATGGACACGCTACACGCCACCATTTTTGACTACAGCAACCTGACGGCAGTCACCGGCGCGCAGGGCCGGCTTGGTCTGGAGCGAATCCAAAGTGCCGCTGCGTCCTAGAGCAATTCCAGGAAAAGTGTGAGACGGTTTTCCCGGGAAAAGCGCGTAGCGCTTTCCCTGAGGGAATTGCGTCAAAACAAACTGATAGAGCGGTTCGGCGTTTCCGTGAAACGGTGAACCGCTCTAGAAATCGCTGGCCATGCCCTTGACCTCCCAGTCGCCGTAGCGACCGGGCTCCTTGCCGCCACGGCCGCCGATTTCCTTCGGCGCCGCGGCTTCCTTCTCCAGATATTTCGCGCGCCTTGCTTCGGCTTCCGCGAGCGCACGTCTGGCTTCCGGCGTCAGCGCCTTTGGCTGGACGTCATGGCCAGGGTCGGCATCGATTTTACTGGTTTCGTCGTTCATGCGATATGTCCAGCGGATTGAAACAGGGGCAGGCCTTTCCCATCATATAGCGATGAGCCCGCGCATGCCCCCCGGAAATCGGAATCGATTTTCGGAAAGGATCATGCGCAAATGAGAGCCTACAGCGTCCTTTGCGCGTCCGAAAGGACGCGCGGCGCTGTAATGATCGACCCCTTTTCACCGCCGCCGGGACAGGAGCAGACGATGAACACACTTCGCACCGCCATGCTTCTTGCCGCGATGACGGCGCTGTTCATGGGCGTTGGCTTCTTGATCGGCGGCACCGGCGGCATGATGATCGCGCTGCTGATCGCCGCCGGCACCAATCTGTTCAGCTACTGGAACGCCGACAAGATGGTGCTGTCGATGAACCGCGCCGTCGAGGTCGACGAAAAGAACGCACCCGAATATTACGCCATCGTGCAGTCACTGGCCCAACAGGCCGGCCTGCCGATGCCGAAGACCTACCTGATCGACAATCCGCAGCCGAACGCCTTCGCCACCGGCCGCAACCCGCAGAACGCGGCCGTTGCCGCCTCCACCGGCCTGCTGCAGCGGTTGAGCCATGAAGAAGTCGCCGCGGTGATGGCGCACGAACTCGCCCATGTGCAGCACCGCGACACACTGACCATGACCATCGTCGCCACCTTTGCCGGTGCCATCTCGATGCTTGGCAATTTCGCTTTCTTCCTCGGCGGCAATCGCGACAACAATCCGTTCGGATTTGTCGGCGTGCTGGCGGCGATGATCGTGGCGCCTTTCGCGGCGATGATCGTGCAGATGGCGGTCAGCCGCACCCGCGAATACGAGGCCGACCGGCGCGGCGCCGAAATCTGTGGACACCCGCTCTGGCTGGCATCGGCCCTTGACAAGATCGCCCGCGGCGCCGAACGCATTCCCAACCCCGATGCAGAGCGCAATCCGGCGATGGCCCATCTCTTCATCATCAATCCTCTCTCCGGCGAGCGCATGGACAGTCTGTTTTCCACCCACCCGAGCACCGAAAACCGCATCGCCGCCCTGCAGGCAATGGTGCGCGAAGGCGGCGACACTCGGGCCGCACCACGCCAGGCCCCGGTGCCCCGGCAGGCAGACGAACAACCGCCTTCAGGTCCGTGGGGCCGGGCTGCACAACCCGAGCAATCGGCGGAGCCAGCCGGGCCGAAGCCCAATCCGTGGGGTCGCAACCCGACCGGGCCCAAGGGCCGGTGGTCGTGAGCGTGGCGGACAGGGGACCTCGGCGCACGGTTTCAGACGATCAGGAACACAAGGACGGCGGCGACTTCGTTGCCGGCCTCGCCGCCCGCAAGGCGGCGGCGCGCCTGCTTGCCGCCGTCATCGATGCCAGGACGCCGCTCGACGGGCTCACCGACCACGAGAACGGCCACCCGCAATACAAGGCGCTCGACCTGCGCGATCGTGGCCTGGTTCGCGCCATTCTGGTCACCGCGCTGCGCTATCGTATGACCATCACCGGGCTGCTGGCGCGGCGCCTGGAAAAGCCGCTGCCGCCCAACGCCACCGCGCTGTCGCACATATTGCATGTGGCGGCGGCACAGATCCTGTTCCTCGATATTCCCGACAGCGCCGCCGTCGACCTAGCCGTGACCCACGCCAAGTCCGACCCGCGCACGGTGCGCTTTTCCGGCCTGGTCAACGGCGTGCTGCGCACGCTCGCGCGGGCCAAGGAAACGGAGCTGCCTGCCGCCCTTGCCGCCACCGACGAAGCGCCGAAATGGTTTTCCGACCGGCTGAAGGCAGCCTACGGCCCTGAGAAGACCAGGCAGATTCTCGCCGCCCATCGGCTCGAGGCGCCGGTCGATTTCTCGGTCAAGGCCGATCCCGAGCTGTGGGCTGAACGGCTCGGCGGCATCGTCCTGCCGACCGGCACAATTCGGGTGGAAAAGCTTGCCAATGCCGTCACCGAACTGCCCGGCTTCACCGAGGGCGCCTGGTGGGTCCAGGATGCCGCGGCCAGCCTGCCGGCCAGGCTGTTCGGCGATGTCAGGGGCTTGCGCGTCGCTGATCTCTGCGCCGCCCCCGGCGGCAAGACCGCGCAGCTCGTTCTCGCCGGCGCCAAGGTCACCGCCGTCGACACCTCGAAGAACCGGCTGGCGCGGCTGGCGCAAAATCTCGACCGCCTCGGCCTGTCGGCCGACATCGTCCAGGCCGACCTCACCAAATACGAGCCGAAGGAATTGTTCGATGCCGTGCTCCTCGACGCGCCCTGTTCGTCGACCGGCACGGTGCGGCGGCATCCCGACGTGCCGTGGACCAAGACCGCGGCCGATGTCGAAAAGCTCGCCGATCTGCAACGCAGGCTGCTCGCCCGCGCCGTCACGCTGGTAAAACCCGGCGGCAGGGTCGTGTTTTCCAACTGTTCGCTCGACCCGATCGAGGGCGAGGATCTCTACCGCGCCTTTCTGGCTGGCACGGCTGAAGCAACCAACGATCCGCTGCGGCAAGGCGAGATCGCCGGCATCGATCCGTTCCTGACGTCGCAAGGCACGCTGCGCACCACGCCCGCCGATCTGGACCTCGGCGCGCCGAAACGTTCGGGCCTGGATGGTTTCTTCGCCGCCCGCATGAGGATAGCCGGCTAATTATTTAACTCATCGGATTTACTGGCTTTTTTAGCGAGGGGCCGGGGCAAAACCTGGTGAACCGTCGGCGGCCGACGGAATTCGCCTTCGCACGAGTCGCGCAATCATGTAAACTTGCTCCGGGGAAGCGGACGATCAGGAGGGGTTTTGGCACTTGCTGCCAGCAGCACGACGCGTCTGTGGACGCTGGTCGCGAAGGAGTTCTGGCGCAAAACGCGCCGGCGCTTGCGTGCCGGCCCGGTCTATCGCTGGCGCTATTCCGGCCGCACGCCCGAACGTGTGCTGATCGCACCGCCGGACCTGCGCCTGGCCGATCCGCAGATCGCGCTCGAGATCTACTACGGCCGCTATCCCCTGTCGGGGCATCTGGTCGAGACCGGCGGCAAGTCGCCCTTCCAGATCAACGTGCCCAACCACGGCTGGCAAAAGACGCTGCATGGCTTTCGCTGGCTGCGCCACATGCGTGCCGCCGGCACCGAGCTCGCCGCCGCCAACGCCCGCGCCCTGGTCTCCGACTGGCTCACCATGCATAGCAGCCATATTTCCGGCATCGCCTGGGAGCCCGGCACGACGGCCAAGCGCATCATCGCCTGGCTGCAGCACTCCTCCGTCGTGCTGCAGGGCGCGGAATTCCCCTTCTACCGCGCCTTCCTGAAATCGCTCGCCGTCCAGATCCGCTACCTCAAGTCGATGGCGCGCGAAATGCCTGACGGCAAGGACAGGCTGCGCGCCCGCATCGCACTCGCCTTCGCCGCCCTGTCCTTGCCGGCGCCGGCATCGGCGCTGCGCGGCGCGACCCGCAACCTTGCCGAGGAACTCGACCGCCAGATCCTCGCCGACGGCGGGCACATTTCGCGCAATCCGATGGCCGTCCTGGAAATCCTCGCCGACCTTCTGCCGCTGCGCCAGACCTATGCCAACCAGGCGGAAACGCCGCCGCAGGCCCTCATCGGCGCCATCGACCGCATGCTGCCGGCGCTGCGCTTCTTCCGCCATCAGGACGGCAGCCTCGCCCGCTTCAACGGCATGGGCGCCACCATCCACGACCGCATCGCCACCATCCTGCGTCACGACGATACAGCTGGCTCGCCGCTGCTGCATGCGCCGCATTCGGGCTATGAGCGCCTGTCGATGGGCGGCGTCACGGTCATCGCCGACACCGGCTTGCCGCCGCCGGTCGACGTATCCAACGCCGCGCATGCCAGCTGCCTCGCCTTCGAACTGTCGTCCGGCCGCCAGCATTACATCGTCAACGCCGGCATCGACACCTATGGCGCCGCCGAGTTCCGGCCGCTTGCACGCGCCACCGCCGCGCACTCGACCGCCACCATCAACGACACCTCGTCGGCACGCTTCAGCCATTCGCTGCGTGTCAACGACCTGCTCGGCTCGCCGCTGATCGGCGGCCCGCAGCATGTGCAGTGCAAGCGCACCGACCAGAAGGGCGTTCAGGGCTTCATCGCCCGCCATGACGGCTATGTCGCCCGCTTCGGCTTCCTGCATGAGCGCGAGCTGAAACTATCGGCGAACGGCAATGTGCTGGCCGGCAGGGACCGCCTCCAGCGGCCCGGCAATGCGGCGATCCGCAACAACGGCCGCGACTTCGTCACCATCCGCTTCCACATCCACCCCGACGTCAGCCTGCTGCAGGACGAGCACGATCGACTGGTCCTGGCCGGCGACCAGGCCGACACCTGGGTGTTCACCTCCGGCGAAGTGATGCCGGTGGTCGAGGAATCGATCTATTTCGCCGGTCTTGGCGGCCCGCGCCGCAGCCGCCAGATCGTGCTTGCCTTCAAGGCCTCGGAAGTCGCCGAAGTCCACTGGCAGCTGACGCGCACCAGCATCGCCGGTTACCCGGAAAACAACTGAGCTGGCGCACGAGAACAGCCGGCTCGCTCAAGCCGGTTGCGAAATACCGAAGGCGTCATAGGTGCTGAGCGATGGCGGGCCGGCGAAGGCGAAGCGGATCTTGTCGACCATCGCCGCCGCCTGGCCGCTGCGGTCATAGCGCTCCGCGTCCTCGACAGTGCTCCATACGGTGATTGCCATGAAGGTGTCGCGCGCTTGATGCTGCTGCAGCAGCACGGCGCTGATATTGCCGTTTGCGGCGCGGATAGCGGGAATCGCCTCGGTTTCGTAGATCGCCCGCAATTGCTCCGTCGTATCCGGCAACGCTGTGAACTGGCCAATACGGACAAATGCCATCGGTTTCCTCCATTGACGAAGAGAAGAGCCTATATCCAAGGCCGGCAAATTGCATATGAAACCATCGAATGACGCGCGTCGCTTGATTTCCGGGCCTCATGTGCTACGGCGCGGGCATCCATCACACCAGCCGTGAAAGGCCGCCAGCCCATGGCCGTCGCCGCCAAGAACATTCCCGCACCTGATCTCGTTCCCGTGCGTCGCGCCCTGCTCTCCGTCTTCGACAAGACCGGCCTGATCGATTTCGCCAAAGCGCTGGCAGCGGCCGGCGTCGAGCTGGTCTCGACCGGCGGCACGGCAAAGGCGATCGCAGAGGCCGGCCTGGCCGTGCGCGACGTCTCCGAGCTCACCGGTTTTCCTGAGATCATGGATGGCCGCGTCAAGACCTTGCATCCCAGCGTGCACGGCGCGCTGCTTGGCGTGCGCGACGACCCAGAGCACGCGGCCGCGATGCGCAAATACGGCATCGAGCCGATCGATCTGGTCGTCTCCAATCTCTATCCGTTCGAGGAAGTCCGCCGCTCCGGCGCCGACTATGCCGCGATTGTCGAGAACATCGACATTGGCGGCCCGGCGATGATCCGCGCCTCGGCCAAGAACCACGCCTATGTCGCCATAGTCACCGACCCCGGCGACTACGCCTCGGTGCTGAACGCATTGGAGATGAACATCGGCTCGCTGTCGCTGGATTTCCGCAAGAAGCTGGCGGCCAAGGCGTTTGCCCGCACCGCCACCTACGACGCGGCGATCTCCGGCTGGTTCGCCGAGGCGCTGGAGATCGAACATCCGACATGGCGCGCCTTCGGCGGCAGGCTGGTCGAGGTGATGCGCTATGGCGAGAACCCGCACCAGAGCGCCGGCTTCTACGTCAGTGGCGACAAGCGGCCGGGCGTCGCCACGGCACGCCAGCTGCAGGGCAAGCAGCTGTCCTACAACAACATCAACGACACCGACGCCGCTTTCGAACTGGTCGGCGAATTCGATCCGAGCCGCTCCGCCGCCGTCGCCATCATCAAGCACGCCAACCCGTGCGGTGTCGCCGAAGGCACCTCGCTGAAGGCAGCCTACGCCAAGGCGCTCGCCTGCGATCCGGTCTCGGCCTTCGGCGGCATCGTCGCTATGAATCGCACTCTCGACGCTGAAGCCGCCGGGGAGATCGTGAAAACCTTCACCGAGGTGATCATCGCGCCCGACGCGACCGACGAGGCAGTGGCAATCGTCGCGGCGAAGAAGAACCTGCGCCTGCTCGTCACCGGCGGCCTGCCGGACCCGCGCACGCCTGGCACGACGGCCAAATCCGTCGCCGGTGGCATGCTCGTCCAGGGCCGGGACAACGCCGTGGTCGACGACATCGAGCTGAAGGTGGTGACCAAGCGCGCGCCGACGCCGGTCGAAATGGCGGACCTGAAATTCGCCTTCCGCATCGCCAAGCACGTCAAGTCCAACGCCATCGTCTACGTCAAGGACGGCGCCACCGTCGGCATCGGCGCCGGCCAGATGAGCCGGGTCGATTCCTCGCGCATCGCCGCCCGCAAGGCACTCGACGCGGCCGAGGCTGCAGGCCTTGCCGAACCGCTGACCAAAGGTTCGGTCGTCGCCTCTGACGCCTTCTTCCCCTTCGCCGACGGGTTGCTGTCGGCGATCGAAGCCGGCGCTACCGCCGTCATCCAGCCGGGCGGCTCGATGCGCGACGACGACGTCATCGCCGCCGCCGACGAACACGGCATCGCCATGGTGTTTACGGGGGTGAGACACTTCCGGCATTAGGCGCCTTCCCCTCCCCCTTGTGGGGAGGGTCGGTGAACGATCTTTGCGAAGCAAAGTTCGTGAGACGGGGTGGGGGCAGCGCCGCCCCCACCCCCGCTCCGCTTCGCGGATCGACCCTCCCCACAAGGGGGAGGGTACGTCACTCCACCGGCTGGTCCGCCGGATAGGGCGTCCTGATCAGGATCGCCATGCCGATGGCCAGGAACAGGATGATCACCGCCATGCCGAGCCGCGCCGAGCCGCTGACGGCGGTGATGGTCGCCACCAGGAACGGCGCCAGAAAACTGGTCGCCCGTCCGGCCAGCGCATAGATGCCGAAATAGCGGCCGGATTCCGCCGCCGTGACGCTGCGCGCCATGTAGGAGCGCGACGACGCCTGCACCGGCCCGAAGGCCAGGCCGATTAACAGGCCGTACAGGATATAGGCTTTTTCGGCGGCCGTGCCGAACAGGCCGCCCGAATCGACGGGCGAGAGCTGTATCAGGCCGAGCAGCGTGAAGCCCGGGCCGGTCGAGACGACGCCGATGGTGGCGACCGACAGCATGACCAGCGCAATCATCACAACCGCCTTGGAGCCGAGTGCGGTGTCTAGACGCGCCGCGGCCCAGCAGCCGAAGATGGCGACGACATTGAGGATGATGCCGAACATGCCGATCTCGGTGATCGACCAGTGGAACATCGCCGCCGCAAAGGTGCCGCCCAGCGCCAGCAGCGCGTTGACGCCGTCCTGGTAGATCATGCGCGCGACGAGGAAGCGGAAGATGCCGCCGCGCTGGCGCACTTCGGCCAGCGTCGATTTCAGCTCCGACAGGCCTTCGCGCACCGCCGGTCCGATCGGGATGCCCTTGATGGCATCCGGCGTGAACAAGAACATCGGCAGGATGAACAGGAAGTACCAGGCCGCCGACAGCGGCCCGGTTGCGCGGGCATCCTCGCCGAGCTTCGGGTCGAGGCCGAACAGCGGGTCGAGGCCGATGATCGTCTTGCCGGTCTCGGGCGAGCCGGCCATGCAGGTGACGACGAAGATCAGCGCGATCATGCCGCCGAGATAACCGAGGCCCCAGGCGATGTTGGAGATCCGGCCGATTTCGCTTTTCGGCACGAGCCGCGGCATCATCGAATCATTGAACACGGTCGAGAATTCCGCCGCCACCGAGGCCAGCGAGAACAGCGCCACGATCAGGAACAGGTTGGAGCCGGGAGCGGCGAACCAAAGCAGGCAAAGACTGGTGATCTTGATCGCGGCGAAGAACGCGATCCACGGCTTGCGCGGTCCGGTCTGGTCGGCGATCGAGCCGAGGATCGGCGACAGCACCGCGATGACCAGCCCGGCCGCGGCGATGCCATAGCCCCAGACCGCCTGGCCGGTATTGGGATCGCTCGCCATGCGCGAAACGAAATAGGGGCCGAAGATGAAGGTGGTGACGACGGTGAAGAACGGCTGCGCCGCCCAGTCGAAGAACATCCATCCCCAGATGCCACGCCCGGACGCACGCTGCACTGTCTCTACCGCCATGATGATTCCCTCGGCCCCACCCGCGTCGGGCGCCATGTCTGCATTTTTCTGATGCTCATGCAAATGACAAGCGTCGCGCCGCCCCTCATTGTCCTGCCGGACATTTCTCCCCGTGTAGTGACGGGGAGAAAGACGCCGTCACGGCGGATTTCGCCAATTGTCGACGTCGCAGAATGGGCGCCGGCCTTGCGGCCAGTTCCCTTCTCCCCGTCACTATACGGGGAGAAGGTGGCGGCAGCCGGATGAGGGGCGGCGCCGACCTCGGCAAGAACCCTCACATCCCCGCCAGATCGCTCATCAGTCCGGAGGCGACCGACAGCCGCGACACGGTGATGTCGCCGCCTTCGGTGAGCGCCTGCAGCCGCTCGCGGATACGCGCCACGCGCTCGCCGCCGGCTTCCAGCCAGGCCGCCACCGGATCCGCTGCCTTGGCATGGCCGGTGAGCGCCGCGACAGCAATGCCGCGCCGCGCCCCGCCGATCGTGTCGGTGGCGCGCGACAGCGCCAACTGGTCGTAGTAGTCCGAAGGCGTGATCGAGCGCGCTGCGTCCTCGACACGCGGGATGCGGAAGGCATCGCTGACCGCGAAAAACGCCTTGGCCGCGGCGACGATGTCGGCCCCGGCAGTGCGCGCAGTCAGCGCGATGTCGGGGATGAGTTCGGCCACCTCGCTCAGCGCCAATTGCTCGGCCAGCTTTTCCGGCGCGCCGCTCTTGAACAGCCCGTGCCGCTTCTCCTCGATCCGCTCGCGCGAGAAGGCCGGCAGCAGCGAAACGAGCTTGGGCTCCAGCGCCTTGCGCGCTTCCTGCAGTTCGGCGATGCGCTGGCCAAGCGGTGCCGTGCCGGCATCATTCTTGAGATACCAGCCGCTGGTCACATAGATTAGCCGGCTGAGCATCTGGTAGAGATCGAGCTGCACCTGGCCGTCGATAAGATTGTCGAGCGCGTCGATCTCGCGATAGAGCGCCGGCACGGCAAAACCGTCGCGCACCACCGCGAAGGTCCGCACGACGTCGGCGGCGGTGCGGCCAGTCGCCTCCTGCAGCCGGTTGACGAAGGACGGGCCGCCGCGATTGACCAGGTCGTTGGCGACGACGCGGGCGATGATCTCGCGGCGCAGCCTGTGGCCGTGGATTTCGGCGGCGTATTTCTTCGCCATCCGGTCCGGGAAATAGCCCATCAGGTCGCGATCGAAATGCGCGTCGTCCGGCACATCGCTGGCGACGATGTCGGAGAACAGCACGATCTTGGCATAGGCCAGCAAGACGCCGAGTTCGGCCCTGGTCAGCGGTTCGCCGCGCGCCTCGCGCTCGGCAAGTGCTGCCGGAGACGGCAACGTCTCGACGGCGCGGTCGAGCAGACCGCGTGCCTCCAGTGCCGTCATGAAGCGGCTCTGATGCGCGATGTCGGCGAGGCCGCGCTTGCGGGCGATCGAAAGCGCCAGCGTCTGCTGGTAATTGTTGGACAGCACCAGTCCGCCGACCTCGTCGGTCATTTCGGCCAGCAGCTTGTTGCGCGCCGGGCGCGTCAACGATCCCTTGCGCATGGCGGACGCCAGCGCGATCTTGATGTTGACCTCGACGTCCGAGCAGTTGACGCCGCCCGAATTGTCGATGGCGTCGGAGTTGCAGCGGCCGCCATTCATGCCGAACTCGATGCGCGCCCGCTGCGTAACACCGAGATTGGCGCCCTCGCCGATCACTTTGGCGCGCACGTCGAGCGCGGTGATGCGGACGGCATCATTGGCGCGGTCGCCGACCTCTGCGTTGGTTTCGGTGGATGCCCTCAGATACGTGCCGATGCCGCCGAACCAGAGAAGATCGACCGGCGCCTTGAGGATCGCGCCCATGATCTCGACCGGCGTGGCGGTGGTCTTGCTGAGGCCGATCGTCGCCGCCGCTGCCGCCGGCAAGGTGATCGACTTCTGGTTGCGCGAGACGATGATGCCGCCTTCCGACAGTTTGGTCTTGTCGTAGTCCTGCCAGCTCGAACGCGGCAGGGCGAACATGCGCTCGCGCTCGGCCATCGACGCCGCCATGTCGGGATCGGGATCGATAAAGATGTCGCGATGGTCGAAGGCGGCGATCAGCCGGGTCTTCGGCGACAACAGCATGCCGTTGCCGAACACGTCGCCCGACATGTCGCCGACGCCGACGACGGTGAAAGGCGAGGTCTGGATGTCGCGGTTCATCTCGCGGAAATGCCGCTTGACCGCTTCCCAGGCGCCCTTGGCGGTGATGCCCATCTTCTTGTGGTCGTAGCCGGCCGAGCCGCCGCTGGCGAAGGCATCGTCGAGCCAGAAGCCGTGCTTTTCGCTGATCGCGTTGGCGGTGTCGGAGAAGGTCGCCGTACCCTTGTCGGCGGCCACGACGAAATACGGATCGTCCTGGTCGCGGCGCACGACGCCGGCCGGCGGGATGACACCGTCGAGGCCGATATTGTCGGTGATCGACAGCAGGCTGGAGACAAAGTTCTTGTAGGCCGAGGTGCCGGCCTCGAAGATCGCGTCACGGCTGCCGCCCGCCGGCAGGCGCTTGGGGAAAAAGCCGCCCTTGGCGCCAACCGGCACGATGACGGCGTTCTTGACTTGCTGCGCCTTGACCAGGCCGAGCACCTCGGTGCGGTAGTCCTGGGCGCGGTCCGACCAGCGCAGGCCGCCACGCGCCACCGGGCCGAAGCGCAGATGCAGCCCCTCGACCTCGGAACCGTAAACGAAAATCTCCCGCCACGGCCGTGGCGCCGGCAATCCCTCGACCGCTTGCGATTCGAGCTTGATCGCCAGCGACTGGCCCTTTTCCTTCGTATCGGCAACGAAATGATTGGTGCGCAGCGAGGCTTCGATCAAATTGAGATAGCGGCGGATGATGGTGTCGTCGTCGATGTTCGGCACATCTTCCAGCGCATCCCTGATCTTGGCCTTGAGGTGCTTTGCCGCCACCACGCCTTCCGTCTCTGCCGTCGGGCCAAGCCGGGCGATGAACAGCGCATGCAGGCCGCGCGCGATGTCGGGATAGCGGTTGAGCGCGGCGGCGATGAAATCCTGGCTTTGCGGAATGCCGACCTGCTGCAGATAGCGGCCATAGGCGCGCAGGATGGTGATCTCGCCCGACCACAGGCCGGCGGTCTGGGCAAGGCCGTTATAGCCGTCATTGTCGACGTCGCCGCGCCAGACGGAGAGGAACGCGTCCTCGAACAGCGCGCCGCCATCGGCAAGGTCGATCGGCTTGCCGTAGCTGTTCTCCAGTTCCATGTCGTGGATGAAGACCATGCCTGACTGGTCGCCGCCAACCTCGAAAGTGCGCTCGCTGATGACGCGGAAACCGATGTTTTCCAGCACCGGCACGCGCCGCGACAACGCCACCGGGCTGCCGTGGTGATAGATTTTCAACGAAGCCTGGTGCGGTTTCTGCTCGGCATGGCGATAATAGTCGATGGCGATCGGATTGCTGGCGCTGATCTTGGCGATGCGCCCGGCATCGGCCAGCGCCACCGCGGCGCTGAACGTGTCCCGGTAGCTTTCCGGCAGCCGCGCGGCAATTGCTTTCAACGCCTGATCGCCGCCAGTGGCATCCGCCGCGTCGGAAAGGGCATCCTCCCAGGTGCGCACGATGTCGCGGATCGCCGCCTCGACCGCCGCTTGCTCGATCTTTGGCGTCTTGCCGCCGGAGCGGCCGATGATGAAATGCACGCGCGCCAGCCCGCCTTCGGGGAAGGCCGGGTAATAGGCCGACAGCCGGCCTTCGAACACGGTCTTCAGGTAGCTGCCGATCTTCTCGCGCACCACGCTGTCGTAGCGGTCGCGCGGCACGAAGACGAGGATCGAGACGAAGCGGTCGAACTGGTCGACACGCACCAGCGCCCGAACCCGCGGCCGCTCGACCAGGCCGAGAATGGCGGCGGCGTGCTTCCTCAGGACCGGCACCGGCACCTGGAACAGTTCATCGCGCGGATAGCTCTCCAAAACGTTGATCAGCGCCTTGCCGGAGTGGTCGTGCCGGTCGAAGCCGGACTTGGCGATGATGGTTTCGGCCTTCGACCGCAGATACGGGATCTTCATCACCGAGCGCGTGTAGGCGGTCGAGGTGAACAGGCCGACGATGCGCAATTCGCCCGCCAGCGTGCCCTTGGCTGTGTAGGTCTTGACGCCGATGTAATCGAGATAGATGCGGCGATGCACGGAAGACTTGGCATTGGCCTTGGTGACGATCAGCGGCTCCGGTCCGTGCAGGAAGGCGCGGATTTCCGGCGTTGTCGTCACCGCTTCGGTGCCGCGCCTCAGCACCAACACGTCGGGATCGGACAGGATGCCGAGACCGGGCTTGTCGGCGCGCTCCAGCGTGCCGCTTTGCTCGCCGCCGGTGTATTTGAATTCGCGCATGCCGAGGAAGGTGAAATTGTCGTCGCGCAGCCATTCCAGGAAGGCTATCGCCTCGGCAACGCTCTTCTTGTCGAGCGGCACCGCGGTATAGCGGAACTCCGAGATCGCCTGGTCGAGGCGGGCCAGCATCGGCCGCCAGTCGTGGACCGCGGCGTGCACCTGGCCAAGCATCTTGCGCAGCCGCTCGGTCAATGCGGTCGCCTGCTCGGCGGTCAGCCGCGGGATGTGGACATGAATGACGCTCAGCCGGTCGTGATTGCCGTCGTCCTTGCCGAAATTGCCGTCGCCGAGGATTTCTTCCACACCGCCTTTGCCGTGGCGAACGGTGATGACCGGGTGGGTGACCAGGGTCGGCTCGCCGGCGCTCTCGGTGACCTCGCCGAGGATGGAATCGAACAGGAACGGCATGTTGTCGTTGACGACCGTGATGATCGTCACCGGGCGGCCCTCGCGGACAACGCCAGAATCGGCATCGACCGCAACGACGCATTCGCCCTTCTTGTGGACGGCGACCGCCTGGCCGGCGAGATCGGCGGCGCGTTCGAGATCGGCCGCTTCATAGGCTGCGATGTCTTCAGCCGGCGCACGGGCGAGCAGATAATCGGCAAGCCTGGCTGGCCTTTCCTCCGTTTTCGCCGCCGCCGTGGCCTTCTTCGACTTAGCTGCGGATTTCACGCCGGCCATGATGCCATTTCCTCCCGTCGCATGCTTTTGTGACTATGGTAGCAGATGACCGCTGTTTGGCGACAAAGGTTTGACGGCTTGCCAAGAATTATCGGAATTCGGCGACAGGACACCGCCCAACGAGGAGAAATGACCCATGACCGGCAAGATCACCGCGCTTGACCTCGCTTCGGGAGAGCTGAGCGAGGCGACAACAGCCTATTTCGCCAAATGCCAGGAAAAGCTCGGCCTCGTTCCCAACGTCCTGCGCGCCTACGCCTTCGACGACAAGAAGCTGCGCGCCTTCACCGACATGTACAACGACCTGATGCTGGGCGAGTCAGGCCTGACGAAGCTGGAACGCGAGATGATCGCGGTCGCCGTTTCCTCCATCAACCATTGCTATTATTGCCTGACCGCGCATGGCGCGGCGGTGCGCCAGCTGTCCGGCGACCCGGCGCTCGGCGAGATGATGGTGATGAATTTCCGCGCCGCCGACCTTTCGCCCAAGCAGACCGCAATGCTCGAATTCGCCGTCAAGTTGACCGAAGAGCCGGCGAAGATCGTCGAGGCCGATCGGGCCGCACTGCGCCAGGCCGGCTTCACCGACCGCGACATCTGGGACATTGCCTCGACCGCCGCCTTCTTCAACATGTCGAACCGGGTGGCGGCGGCGATCGACATGCGGCCGAACGACGAATACCACGCCATGGCGCGGTGAGGCTTGGCGGCTGGAACCCAACCGCGCCTTATATTAGCTGCTTCGCATTCTCGTTGCATGTTCGCCGGTTTGGTCCGATGATCGCCGGGCGGCGTGACCGCATGCCGGTTCGATGCCGCTGATCAAGGGAGGAGAACATGGCGAAGTTTCTCTACGTCTATCACGGCTCGGGCAAGATGCCGACCGAGGAGGCCGAACGGAAAGCGGCGATGGACGCCTGGACGGACTGGTACGGCAAACTCGGCTCGGCCGTGGTCGACGGCGGCAATCCGGTCGGCATGTCGAAGATGGTGCTGCCCGGCGGCAAGGTCGAGAACAATGGCGGCAGCAATCCAACCGCCGGCTATACAATCGTTGAAGCTACGGACATCGACGATGCCGTCGGCAAGGCCAAGGACTGCCCTATTCTGATGGACCCGGGTTTCAGCGTCGAGATCGCGCCGATCATTGAAATGATGTGACGCGGCGTTTGTTTAAGCACGAAGGTCTGCGGAGCAAGAAACGGTTCCCGCCTTTCGCTGACGCGGTCCTTCGGTTCGGGACTATGCTCTATTCACCGCGCCGCGATCGCCGCGGCGGCGCCGGCCATCGTCGTGGCGCTGACGCGGTTGGCGATCTTCATGGCGCGCTTGCTCTTCAACAGCTTGCGCGCCTGCGAGGCGGCCAGCACCCAGGCGAGATCGATGGCGACCAGCACCACGGCCATGGTCGCCGTCAGTTCGACCCAGCCGACGATGCTGACCGAAGCGAGGTCGATGATGGTCGGCAGCAGCGCCAGGTAGAACATCATGATCTTGGGGTTGCCGAGCGTCACCGCCATGCCGGCGAAGAACAGTTTCGCGGGCGAATCCTCGCGCGGCATCTCGCCCTCTTTCGCGTCGACCGGCGCGGTCCACATCTTGAAAGCAAGATAAGCGAGATAGGCGACGCCGATCCATTTCACGACGACGAAGGCGAAGTGAAAACTCTGCGCCACGACAGCCAGCCCGAACACCGCCAGCGACAGCCAGATGGCCTCGCCGATCCACATGGCGAGCAGGAACGGAAACACGTCGCGAAAGCCTTTCGAGATGACGCGGGCGACAAGCGCCGCGATCGACGGGCCGGGCGAACCAGCGGCAACGAACAAAGCGGCGGCGAAGATCAGCAGCGAGGCGAGGTGCATGGCAGTGCCTTTCAGCGATTGAGGGGCGGACGATATCCGATCGACATCGCCGCTTGCAATGTCTGCGTCGGCGGATCGCAGACCGGCTCGGCGTTCGACCATGCCCTTGACTGCCATGCCTGACTTGCGTCAGGTCGATCTTGCCGAGCAAGCGGGAGGAGACGTTTTCGTGGTTGGGCAAAGTTGGCACGCGGTCGTTCGACGGTTGTCCACGGTGGCGGTCCTGACAGCCAGCATTGCGCTGAGCGGAGCGCCCCTGGCCGTCGCCTCGTCGAGGAAGCCGCCGAAGTATGATCACGTCGTTGTCGTCATCATGGAGAACCACAGCTTCGAGCAGATTTCTCTGGCGGGACGAGCCGCCCCCTATTTGAACAAGCTGGCAAAGGGCGGCGCTCTGTTCGATCGATCCTACGGGGTTGCTCACCCCAGCCAACCCAACTACTTCGCGCTGTTCAGCGGCCTGACACAAGGCGTCCATGACGATGGCATGCATAGCTTTGCGGCGCCGAACCTGGCCGCTCGTCTTCGGTCTCACGGCAAGACGTTCGCGGGCTACGTCGAAGCCGGATCGCCGCGAAAACACAATCCCTGGGAATCGTTTGCGGACGCGAAGGGATTTGAGAAGCCTTTGGCCCACCTCCCTCGCGACTACGCGAAGCTACCATCCGTTAGTTTCGTGATCCCCAATCTCGAAAATGACATGCATGATGGCACGATAGAGGCGGCGGATGCCTGGTTGAAAACTTACCTTGGAGGCTACGCGGCTTGGTCGAAGAAAAACAACAGCCTTTTTATAGTGACGTTCGATGAAGACGACTACCATACAGAGAATCATATATTTACTGTATTCTATGGATTTGGAGTTGAACCAGGACGTTACTCCGAAAAGGTCGATCACTATTCCGTCTTGCGAACCATTGAAGACATCGAGAGCATACCCCCCTTGGGCACCAGCGTCATCAGAACGGTGATCGCAAGTGGCTGGAGCCGGCGGTAATTTCGCGTCGGACGTGCCGCAGGCACCGATCGCCCGCGTCGCCGCCAGTCCCTGCTCCCGTCGCCTCGACAATTGGCCGTCTCCAAACCAGTTGGGAGCCATCATTCGTTTGCCGCCCTTGCCGTCCTTGTTGGCTACGGCTAGAAGTTCCGCCCCGACACCATTTCGAGCGTCACTTTGCCTCAGTAACCGCCGGTCTCGTCAACTCCCCCGACACACTGCATGGCGCCGCATTCGCGGTGCCTGTTTCATGTTCATGTGTTCCTCTGGGCGGCGGTTCGAGACCGGTTTGGCACTGCTGAACCGCTGTCGCGCGCTTTCCGCCCGTGACGCCTGATTTCCGATCATACTAGCTGCCGCCACGCCGCGCCCACATGGGCATCTCGACATCGCCGGCCTGATGAACTTCCCGACGGGAAGGGCTTACTGGCATGTCCGGACTATCGCGTATCCGCTGGGCGATCGCGCCCACGACCACACCTCGACCGCTCATCAACTGCAATCGCTGCGGCACCGTGAAGGCCTATCGCTGCAGCGAAAAATTCCGCGTCAACGCCAACGGCAAGCGCATCGACGTCTGGCTGATCTATCGCTGCATCGACTGCGACAACTCCTGGAATTTCGGCATATTGGAGCGCTGCAACCGCCGCGACATCGAGCCGGCGCGGCTGGCGGCGCTCGAAAGCAACGATCCGGCGCTGGCGCGTCGACACGCTTTCGATGCCGTTGCGCTGCGCGGCCGGGTGGAGCGTGTCGAGGAGTTTCCCGACGTCGCCGTCGACAAGCAGAGGCTTGGCGACAGGAGGAAAAGCGCAACGGGATTGGAACTCCAACTCGGCCTCGAAATGCCGACATCGCTGCGGCTCGACCGCTTGCTCGCCAATGAACTCGGCATCTCGCGATCACGGCTTCAGGCGCTGGTAGAAAGGCGGCTGCTGGTCGTGGACCCGGACGGCGCCAAAACCCTGCGCAAGCCGGCCCGCGCCGGAACCACGATCCGCATCGACCTCGCTGGCGAAGCCGATCGGCAGGCCATCATTGCGGCTGCCGGCGGATGAATGAAGAAAGGGGCGGAGCACTGATGTACTCCGCCCCACGCAACTTGTTGGAAATAGAGAAGATTAAGCCGCGCCGACCGCCTTGGCCGACTTCTCGAAGCGCTTGCGCTCGTTGGGGTCGAGATAGAGCTTGCGCAGGCGGATGGTCTTCGGCGTCACCTCGACCAGCTCGTCGTCCTGGATCCAGGCCAGCGCGCGTTCCAGCGTCATGCGGATCGGCGGTGTCAGCTTCACCGCCTCGTCCTTGCCGGCGGCGCGGATGTTGGTCAGCTTCTTGCCCTTCAGCACGTTGACTTCGAGGTCATTGTCGCGGGAATGGATGCCGATGATCATGCCCTGATAGACCTTGACGCCGGGATCGATGACCATCGGGCCGCGGTCTTCCAGGTTCCACATGGCATAGGCCACCGATTCGCCCTGCTCGTTGGAGATCAGCACGCCATTGGTGCGGCCCGGCAATTCGCCCTTGTAGGGCTCGTAGGCATGGAACAGCCGGTTCATCACCGCGGTGCCGCGCGTGTCGGTCAACAGTTCCGACTGGTAGCCGATCAGGCCGCGCGTCGGCGCGTGGAAGACGATGCGCTGGCGGTTGCCGCCGGACGGGCGCAATTCGACCATCTCGGCCTTGCGCTCCGACATTTTCTGCACGACCACGCCGGCATGCTCCTCGTCGACGTCGATGACGACTTCCTCGACCGGCTCGAGCAATTCGCCGTTTTCGCCCTTCTGCATGACGACGCGCGGCCGCGACACGGCGATCTCGAAACCTTCGCGGCGCATCGTTTCGATCAGCACGGCCAGCTGCAATTCGCCGCGTCCGGAGACGAAGAACGAATCCTTGTCCGGCGATTCCTCGATCTTCAGCGCGACATTGCCTTCGGCCTCGCGCAGCAGGCGGTCGCGGATGACGCGGCTGGTCACCTTGTCGCCTTCGGTGCCGGCAAGCGGGCTGTCGTTGACCAGGAAGGACATGGTCACGGTCGGCGGATCGATCGGCTGCGCATGCAGCGGTTCGGTCACGGACGGGTCGCAGAACGTGTCGGCGACGGTGCCTTTCGACAGGCCGGCGATGGCGACGATATCACCCGCCTGGGCTTCCTCGATCGGCTGGCGCTCGAGGCCGCGGAAGGCGAGGATCTTGGAGATACGGCCGGTCTCGACCAGCGTGCCGTCATGGTGCAGCACCTTGACCGGCTGGTTGGACTTCAGCGTGCCGCTCTCGATGCGGCCGGTGATGATGCGGCCAAGGAACGGATTGGCTTCCAGGATGGTGCCGATCATGCGGAACGGACCGGGATGCACGGTCGGCGCCGGCACATGCTTGATGACGAGATCGAACAGCGGCGCCAGGCCCTGGTCCTTCGGGCCTTCCGGATTTTCCGAAACCCAGCCATCGCGGCCCGAGCCGTAGAGGATCGGGAAGTCGAGCTGCTCGTCGGTGGCGTCCAGCGCTGCAAACAGATCGAACACCTCGTTGACCACCTCGACATGGCGGGCGTCCGGACGGTCGATCTTGTTGATGACGACGATCGGCTTCAGGCCGACCTTGAGCGCCTTGCCGACGACGAACTTGGTCTGCGGCATCGGCCCTTCGGCGGCGTCGACCAGCACGATGGCCGAATCGACCATCGACAGGATGCGCTCGACCTCGCCGCCGAAATCGGCGTGGCCGGGGGTGTCGACGATGTTGATGCGGGTGTCCTTCCAGTCGACCGAGGTCGCCTTGGCCAGGATGGTGATGCCGCGTTCCTTTTCGAGGTCGTTGGAATCCATGGCGCGCTCGGCGACGCGCTGATTGTCGCGGAAGGAGCCGGATTGCCGGAGCAATTGGTCGACGAGGGTGGTCTTTCCATGGTCGACGTGCGCGATGATCGCGATATTACGAATTTTCATGTTCTGGTCTCGGAAGCGTTGCGGGCAGCAGGCCAAAAGGCGCTGCCTCTTTCGGTTGCGCGGCTCATACAGGGTTTTTCGCAGTTGCGAAAGAGGCGGCGCGACACCAAATACTCATCAAATCTTAAGCATCTGCGTGTGAGATGATTTTGTTAACCAAGGCGGGAACCTTTCGAGGCCCGGGCAGTTCGAACGTCATGACCGATAAACTCAACCGATTTTGGCCGCTCATCGCGTCCGCTGCCTTTGCCGTCCTGCTGGCGGCCAACGCCGCGCAGTCTGCCGCGACGCAGAAGGAAGCGCGGCCCGCCTTGCCGTCCGATGCGCCGTCCGCCGAGCAGGTTTTCGCCGACGCGCCAGACGGTGTCGACCCGATGGTGACCGGCCCGGTCAGCGCCGCCTTCAAGCAGAGGCAGGCCGCCGCCAACTGCGACACCGCCGTCTGGCCGAACATCCCGATGGTCTGCTACCCGGACTAAGGACCGGGCATCCGCGAAGCGGAGCGTGGGTCTCCCACGCCGGCGCGTCACCCCACCCCGTCTCGCCAGCTTCGCTTGCGAAGCCGCCTCGCCGACCCTCCCCACAAGGGGGAGGATGAAAGGCGCGCTTACGCCGACCGCACCGGGTCGAGCGTCACCTTGTAGAGCTCGTTGTCGTCGCGATCCATCAGCCGCACCGTCATCTGTTCGCTGGCGCCGTTGATATCGACCAGGCCGAAGAATTGCAGGCCGGCCGACGGCGGCAGGTTCTGGCCTTGCTCGGCGGTCGGCGCCTTGATGAACTTCAGCTCCGGACCAAAGGTCATGTCGAAATCGTTCGGGCCGAACGTGCCGGCATGGATCGGCCCCGAGACGAATTCCCAGAACGGGTTGAAATCCTGGAACTGCGCCTTGTCCGGATTGTAGTAGTGCGCGGCGGTGTAATGCACGTCGGCGGTCAGCCAGACGGTGTTGCTGATGCCGGCGTTCTTGATGAAGCGCAACAGGTCGGCGATCTCCAGCTCGCGTCCCTTGGCCGGGCCGTTGTCGCCGTTGCTGACCGCTTCTGCGCCGACCTTCTTGGCGCCATCGTCCCAGACGACGAGGCCGAGCGGCATGTCGGCGGCGATGATTTTCCAGGTCGCTTTCGAATTCGCCAGCTCGCGCTTCAGCCATTTCGTCTGCTGTTCGCCGAGCATGCGCGACTGCGGCGTCATCTCATCCTGCATGTCCGGACCGTTGGGGCCGCGATAGGACCGCATGTCGAGGAAGAACACGTCGAGCAGCGGCCCGTAGGCAATCTTGCGATAGACGCGGCCGGGCTCCGACGGTTCGTAGCGGATCGTCGTCATTTCATGGAAGGCGCGCGCCGCGCGTGCCGCCAGCACGTGGATGGATTTCTCCGTGTAGCGGTTGTCGGCGCTGAGATTCTTCGAATCCGACCAGTTGTTGAGCACTTCGTGGTCATCCCACTGGTAGAAGGTCGGGCAGATGGCGCTCAGGCCGAGCACGTTCCTGTCCATCATGTTGTATTTCCACTGGTCGCGGTATTCGTCCAGCGTCTCGGCGACCTTGCGCTTGCCGTCGATCAGCACGACGTTCTTCCACTTGCCGCCGCCGGGCAGGTCGACTTCGTCCTTCATGACGCCGTCGGCATAGATGGTGTCGCCGGAATGCAGGAAGAAGTCGGGCGTGTGCTTGCCGATCGTGGCATAGGTCTTCATGCCGGTCTCGTCGATGCCCCAGCCCTGGCCGGCGGTGTCGCCCGACCAGGCGAACTTGATGTCGCGCCTGGAAGCGGGCGCCGTCCTGAACCGGCCGACGATCGGCTCGGAGACGGTGTTGATGTCGGCGAGATCGGCTGCCGTCATGCGGTAGAAGATGTCCTGGTCGGACGCGAGGTCGGTGAGCAGCCGCTTGACCGTGTAGTCGCTGGCCGGCGAGGTATCGAGCGGCGCCAGGCGGACGGCATCAGTGAAATTCTCCGTCGACGACACTTCGAACATGACGCGCGACGGACGATCGGTACGCGTCCACACCATGCCGCTGGTGGCGTCGACATCGCCTGACTGGACACCATGGGTAAAGGCCGGGCGCTGGTTGGCGCGCGAATAATATGGCAGCGCCAGGCTGGAGACGCCGACCAGGCCAACGGCGCTGGCGGAGGTGACGAAAGCACGGCGGGTCATCGAGAGCTTGTTCATGGCTGTCTCCTGGATGGCTTGAAAGGTGCCACCAAAGTCCAGCCTCAATGTTTCAGGCGCATTTCGAAACCATGAAGGTTTTCTGACGATCAACAGGCGTGTCGACAGTTCGCGCGGACGGCGAAGCACCGATCCCCCCCACGAGGGGGAGATCGGCAGTTTGGCCGACGGCGCCTCTCTCCTGTGACGGCAGCGATTAAGCCGCTTGCGGCTCCGGTTCGAACGCCGGCCGGCTGGTGTTGATCAGAAGCGAGATACAGGCGGCGGCGATCGCCGTCATGCCGGCGATCAGGAAGGCCAGCTCGTAGTTGCCCTGCAGTTCGCGCATGGTGCCACCGAAGGCAGCCGCGGTGGCCGCACCGATCTGGTGGCCGGCGACGATCCAGCCAAACACAATCGGGCCGCTGCGGTCGCCGAATGCCTCGTTGGCAAGCCTCAGCGTCGGCGGCACGGTGGCGATCCAGTCGAGGCCGTAGAGCACGGCAAAGATGATCAGGCTGGTCGCCGAGAAGCCGGAATAGGGCAGGTAGATCAGCGACAGGCCACGGATGCCGTAGTAGACGCCGAGCAGCTTGCGCGGGTCGAAGCGGTCGGTGAGCCAGCCCGACAATGTCGTGCCGATCAGGTCGAAAATGCCCATCATCGACAGCAGGCCAGCGGCCTGCACCTCGCCGATGCCCATGTCGCCGCAGAAGGCGATCAGATGCGTGCCGACCAGCCCGTTGGTGGTGAAGCCGCAGACGAAGAAGGTGGCGAACAGGTACCAGAACACGCGCGTGCCGGCGGCACGGCGCAGCGTCGAGAACGTGTGGGCGAGGAAATTGCCCTGTGATGCGGGCGGCATTGGCGGCACGTCGTCGGCTTCGGCGCCATAGCGCACCATGCCGATCGAAGCCGGCCGCTCCGGCACCAGCAGCCAGACCAGCGGTATCAGGGCCGCGGTGGCGATCGCGACCGCAATGACGACCGGCTGCCAGCCGCCCGACTGCGCCAGCGCGGCGATCAGCGGCAGGAACACCAGCATGCCGGAGGCACTGGAGGCCGACATCAATCCCATGACAAGGCCGCGATTGGTCTTGAACCAGCGGTTGACGATGGTGGCGCCGAGCACGCTGGCGACAGCGCCCGAACCAATGCCCGAGAACACGCCCCAGGTGATGAACAGGTGCCAGGGCTTGGTCATCAGCAGGCTGAGCGCGGTCGAGCCCGACATCACCACCAGCGAGGCAAGCAGCGTGCGGCGCAGCCCGATCCGCTCCATCAGGGCGGCGGCGAACGGCCCGGTGAGACCGTAGAGCAGGATGCCGACACCGGCGGCCAGCGAGATGACGTCGCGCCGCCAGCCAAAACTGTTCTCCAGCGGCAGCATCATGACGGCGGGGGCGGACCGCAGGCCGGCCGCGACCAGCAGGCAGAGGAAGATGACACCAACCACGACGAAAGCGTAGCGCTGGCCAAACGGACGGGATTGAGCTATCATGTTACTGACCGGTACGTTGCAGACGGGAGAAGGTATACGTACCGATCGGTAACATTGTCAATCGAGTTTCAAGATGCCAACGGACAAAAATATTGAAGTGACCATCAGCGACGGTCATGCATCGGCGCCGCCGAAGGCCGCCAAGAAAATCCTCGATGTGGCCTACGAGCTGTTCTACCGGCGCGGCATCAGGGCGATCGGCGTCGACGAGATCGTCAAACGCGCCGGTGTCACCAAGCCCAGCCTCTACCGCAGCTTCCCCTCCAAGGATGAACTGGCCGCCTCCTATCTCAGGCAATACGACCTTGAGTACTGGGAGCGCTTCGATGAGGCGGTCGCCGCTCACCCCGGCGACCCGCGCGCGCAGATCAAGGCTTTCCTGACCCGCATCGGCAAGCGCACGCAAGTGGCGGACTATCGCGGCTGCGGCATGACCAATGCCGCGGTCGAGTACCCCGAACACAGCCATCCGGCCCGCATGGTCAGCGAGACCAACAAGCAGGAACTGCGCCGGCGGCTGCGCGCCATGGCGGTTGCCATGGGCGCGCAAGACCCCGACACGCTGGGCGACGGCCTGCTGCTCCTGATCGAAGGCGCCTATATCAGCGGCCAGCTGTTCGGGCTCGCCGGCCCGGCGCAATCGGTTGCCCGCAATGCCGACCTGCTAATCGAAGCGAGCTTGAAGAAATAGCGTTTGGCGCTACGCTGCGGTGGCTTGCAACGAGATCGTCCGCCATGCGTGCCATTCTGATCCCGCTCGCCCTTGCCGGCCTTTGTCACGCGGCCCGTGCCGACGGCATCTCAAGCGCCTACACCGATCTCGACTGGAAGAAGGACTGCGTCACCTACGCGCAGGCCGGGGAAGGCGACGGCGACTGGGCCGATCTCGCCTGTTCGGGCTATCGCGGCTATCCCGTGCTGATCGCCTATGACGATGCCCGTGAATCGCTGTTCTATGGGTTTCCGCCCGGCAGCGACATGACATCGGTCTGGGAAAGTTTTTCCGGCTTCAATTCGTCCGGAGCCAAGATCGAATGGCGCGTCGAGACCAAGGGCGACAAGGCTGTGCCCTTTGCCGTGATCCACCGCCGCTCGATCAGCACTCCCGAGGATCAGAACAAGCCGACCGAGGTGCTGCTCGTCGCCAAGGTCGGCCAGATGGACGCCCGCGACGGCTGCACGATCGGCCTTGTGCTGGCCACCGGCAATCCCGCCGCCAACGATCAGGCGCGCAAGCTGGCTGACGAGAAAGCGCGGACGTTCGCCTGCGGCAAGGACAAGCACACCGTCATCGGCAACGTGCCGGCTTTCGGCCGGGTCGATAATTAAGCGCGCGTCGCGATAGAACGACCTCGGACGAAGCGTTGCCCAGGCATCGCCGTCGGCGCCGCCCCTCATTGCCCTGCCGGGCATTTCTCCCCGTATAGTGACGGGGAGAAAGATGCCGTCATCGCGGCTTTCGCCAGTCACATACGTTGCAGGAAATGGAGCCAACGCTGCGACTACCCCCTTCTCCCCGTCACCATACGGGGAGAAGGTGCCGGCAGGCGGATGAGGGGCGGCGCTACGCCTGGTGGGTTCGCTCGCAAACTCCGGACGGCGGCCTACTTGCTCGCCTTGGCCCGCGCGATCGCGTCGACGATCATCTTCTTGGCGTATGCGGCATCGTGCCAGCCTTCGATCTTGACCCATTTGCCGGGCTCGAGATCCTTGTAATGCTCGAAGAAGTGCTGCACCTGCTGGCGCGTGATGTCGGGCAGCTGGGTGTATTCGGTGACGTTCTCGTAGCGCAGCGTCAGCTTCGGCGACGGCACGGCGATGATCTTCTCGTCCTGGCCGGCATTGTCTTCCATGATCAGCACGCCGATCGGCCTGACATTGATGACGCAGCCCGGCACCAGCGCGCGCGTGTTGCAGACCAGCACGTCGATCGGATCGCCGTCGCCCGACAGCGTGTGCGGCACGAAGCCGTAATTGCCGGGGTACCGCATCGAGGTGTGCAGGAAGCGGTCGACAAACAGCGTGCCGGCCTCCTTATCCATCTCGTACTTGATCGGCTCGCCGCCGATCGGCACCTCGATGATGACGTTGATGTCCTCAGGCGGATTCTTTCCGCTGGCTATGGCTTCAATGCGCATGGCTTGTCCCTCTTATCGATGAAAGACCGATAGCGGGCGCCGCGGCGCGGCGCAATGCGGCGAATGGTGCTGGGGCTTGGGGAGAAGATGGGCCGAACGTCACTCCCAGACGAAAGCGACCTTCTTCAGCGCCTTCTGCTCGAAGATTTCGACACCCTCGGCAACATCGCGGCCGCCGGCGCCGGCATAGAAGGCGAGCGCTTTCTGGTTGTCTTCCAGCGCCCACACCACCATGCCCTTCAGCCCGTGATCGGCCAGGCGCGCCCTGGCTGCCGCGAACAAACGGCTGCCGAGCCCGATGCCCTGATATTCCGGGCGCATGTACAATTCGTAGATTTCGCCTTGCTGCTTGAGTTCCCGGGCGCGGTTCTTGCCGATCGTCGCATAGCCGGCGATTTTGCCGCCGATCTCGACGACCAGAACGGTCGCAGCGCGGCGGATGGCATTGGCCCACCAGTCGGCGCCGCGGCGGTTGATCATCGATGTCAGCGTGCGATGCGGAATGATGCCGGAATAGGCGCCGCGCCAGGCCTGCAGGTGCACCTCGGCGATGGCGCCAGCGTCTCTCGGTTCGGCCTTTCGGATGTCGATCGTCAGCGTATTCATGATTTGTTAACCATAAACCCGCATTGCCCGATTGCAAGAGTCAGCGCGGCTCGCCGACCGCTTTCTCACAGGCGATCATCGCGTCAGCGACGTGGCTTCGACACCGTCTGGAAAGGCTCAGATCTCGACGAGATGGTCGTCGAGCTCGTTGGTGTCGCCGGATGTGACCGGGAAATGCTCGGCCAGCACCGCCCCCACCGATTCGATCGCCTTGACGAAGCCATCGGCAAGCCGGTCGTCGCCGGCATGCGCGGTCAAGTCGCGGACGACACCGTCCCAGACATGCTGGCCGACCTTGGCATCGATGCCCGAATCGGCGACCACCTCGGCATAGCGTTCGGCAATCGAGACGAAGACCAGCACGCCGGTGCGCGCCGTGGTGCGGTGGACGTTGCGGGCAAGGAACTGCTTGATCGCATTGGCGTGCGCCGCCTCATAGCGCAGCCGGCTCGGCACCAGATGGATGCGCAGTCCGGGCAGCGCCAACAACAGGGTCAGCACGCTGGCCAGCGCCAGCAGCTGGGCGATGACGAAATGCGGCAGCCGGATCGACAACCACCAGGCTTCCAGCCCATAGCCGACAGCGAGACTGACGATCAGCATGGCTGCTGTCGCCATGAAGGCTGCCGGGAAGAAATAGCCGTCGCTGGCATGCGCCACCACGCAATAGATCTCGCCATCGGTCCTGGCTTCGGCGGCGCGGATCGCCGTGGCGATGCGCTCATGGTCCTGCGGGCTGATCGGTCGTGTCGCCATGATCTTGTCTCACCAGCTTCCAGAAGAACCGCCACCACCGGACGAACCGCCGCCGCCGGAAAACCCGCCGCCGCTGCTTGAACCCGACGACCAGCCGCTGCTCGAACTTCCCGACGACCAGCCGCTGCCCGACGACGAACCCGTTGTCCATCTGGTGCCAGAGGATCCGCTCGGTCCGCGGCCGTAACGAAATGTCATGCCCAGCCATTTGTACACGCCCGGCGACAGCTTTGTGCCGAACATCGGCGGCAGGAACGCCATCGCCATCCCGCCGAAGAACATCGTGCCCCACAGGATCAGGAACACCGCGACGATGGGGTCGATGGGAGTGCTGTTATGGGCGGGATTGCGCTGGCCGCGCGCTTCCAGCTCCTCCGGATTGCCTTCCAGCACCATGACCATGTCGTCGACGGCCTTGCTGATGCCGCCGGCGAAATCGCCGGCACGGAACGCCGGCACCATGTCGTTTTCGATGATCAGCCTGGTGTGCAGGTCGGTCAGCGTGCCTTCCAGCCCATAGCCGACCTCGATGCGCATCTTGTGGTCGTCCTTGGCCACCAGCAGCAGCACGCCGTTGTTTTCTTTCGCCTGGCCGAGTTTCCAGAAGCGGAACAGCCGGTTGGCATAGGGCTCGATCTCCTCGCCGTCGAGGCTATTGATGGTCGCGACGACGATCTGGTCGGAGCCCTTGGTCTCGAAAGCAGCGAGTTTTTGCGTCAGCGCCGCCCTGGTGGCGGGGTCGATGATGCCGGCATTGTCGACGACACGCCCGGTCAGCGCCGGCAGCTCGGCGGCGAAAGCCGTGAAGCAGGAAACCAGCACGGCAGCCAAGACGATCAAGGCCGCGCCGATCGCCGTTGCCGGGCGGCGGGATGTCGACGGATCGATGCCGCGTGTTGCCATCACCAGCTTCCCGAAGAGCCGCCACCGCCGGACGAGCCGCCACCGCCGGAAAAGCCACCGCCGCCGCCGCCCGATGACCAGCCGCCACCCGAACTTCCCGACGACCAGCCGCCACCAGACGACCGCCGGTGTGGCTCGAAAGTCATGCCGAGCCAGCGATAACGGCCGGGACCAAGCTTCCGGCCGAAGATCGGCGGCAGGACGGAGACCGCGATGCTGCCGAAGAAGATGATCGCCCAGATGCCGATGAAGACGGCGAAGAACAAGTTGTCGGAATCGAAGGGCGCCTGCTGGTTGCGCTCGCCCCGCGCCACCAGCTCCTCCGGATTGCCTTCCAGCACCATGACCATGTCGTCGACGGCCTTGCTGATGCCGCCGGCGAAATCGCCGGCACGGAACGCCGGCACCATGTCGTTTTCGATGATCAGCCTGGTGTGCAGGTCGGTCAGCGTGCCTTCCAGCCCATAGCCGACCTCGATGCGCATCTTGTGGTCGTCCTTGGCCACCAGCAGCAGCACGCCGTTGTTTTCTTTCGCCTGGCCGAGTTTCCAGAAGCGGAACAGCCGGTTGGCGTAAGGTTCGATCTCCTCGCCGTCGAGGCTGGGAATCGTCGCGACGACAATCTGGTCGGAACCCTTTTTCTCGAAATCGGCGAGCTTCTGCGTCAGCGCCGCTTTGGTCACGGCATCGATGATGCCGGCATTGTCGACGACACGGCCGGTCAGGGCGGGCAGCTCGGCGGCGAGGGCGGTGAGCGGGAGGAGGAAGATTAGAAATAACGCTAGGAGTGCCAGGTTGGTGTTTCTTCCCACCCCCCTCTGGCCTGCCGGCCATCTTCCCCGCAAGGGGGGAGATTGGCTGTCATCACTGACAGCTCCCGTTTTGCAATGCTGAAGATTAGCCAATCCGCCAAAGCTGCCGATCTCCCCCCTTGCGGGGAAGATGGCCGGCAGGCCAGAGGGGGGTGGGACGGAGCTCAAGGCCGACAAGGACCAAGATCACCAGGCGCTCTTCACCCGCCCTGCTTGGTGCCGAAATCGACCTTCGGCGTCTGCAGCTTGTCATCCTCGATGGTGAAGTTGGCGAAGGGCTGGTTGCTGCGGAACCAGAAGGTTGCCCACAGCACCGAGGGGAAGGTCCTCAGCGTCAGATTGTAGTCCTTGACCGCCTGGATGTAGTCGCGCCGTGCCACCGCGATGCGGTTTTCGGTGCCTTCGAGCTGCGCCTGCAGCGCCAGGAAGTTCTGGTTGGCCTTGAGATCGGGATAGGCTTCCGATACCGCGATCAGCCGCGACAGCGCGCTGGTCAGCCCTGCCTGGGCATCCTGGAACTTCTTGAGGGCTTCGGGATCCTTCAGCGTTTCTGGCGTCACCGTTATCTGCGTTGCCTTGGCGCGCGCTTCGACCACCGCGTCGAGCGTGTCCTTTTCATGCGAGGCGTAGCCCTTGACCGTCTCGACCAGGTTGGGGATGAGGTCGGCGCGGCGCTGATACTGGTTCAGCACCTCGCTCCATGCCGCCTTGGCGTTTTCCTCCGCCGTCGGGATGGTGTTGTAGCCGCAGCCGGCAAGCAGCGGCAGCACGATAGCCATCATCAGGAAGGCGGGCAGCGTGCGGAACATGGATGGTGAAGCAAGGCGCTGGGCAGACATGATGGGATCCCTCGGTCGAAGTTGCATGCGAAGCATTACCACAATCAACGCGCAAGAAAACGGCCCCGGTCGGCGGGGCTTGCCTGGCACGCTCCGTGCCGTTGCAAGGCCCTGTGATTGGCCGCGCGAACGCGATAAGGTCTGGGCAAAACGGGACATCATCATGGCGGAACGCCAGGACAGCGACAGGGAATCGCGCCGTATCCTCGAGCGTGTCGGGCGCGAGACGGATCCGGGTGGCACCTCGTTTGTGGCGCGCAGCACGAAAGGCGTACGCGATCACGTCACCGCGGCCGATGCCGACCGTGCCGACCCGATCGAACTCTGGGGCACGCGCATTGGCCGGACGCTCGGCCTGCTCCTGGCGCTGGGTCTGATGGTCTGGCTCGTGCTTTACGTCATCCGGGGCAGTTAGGAATCAAAGAACAATGAGCGCCGAACAAACCGACGCGCCGCGTGCGGTCATCGTCATTTCCAGCCATGTCGCGCGCGGTTCGGTCGGCAACCGCGCCGCTGTCTTTGCGCTGGAGACGCTGGGCTTCCCGGTGTGGGCCGTACCCACGGTCATCCTGCCCTGGCATCCCGGTCATGGGCGGGCGACGCGGATCGTGCCGTCGCTGGATCAGTTCAAGGCGCTGCTGGCCGATCTGGAGCGCGCGCCATGGCTGGGCGAGGTCGGCGCCGTGCTGTCCGGCTATCTCGGCGAGGCCGGCCAGGCCGAGGCCGTTGCCTCCCTGGTTGCCGCGGTGAAGGCAAAGACGCCCGACGCCGTCTATATCTGCGATCCGGTGATGGGCGATTCGGGTGGCCTCTACGTGCCGGAACCGACTGCCGCTGCCATGCGCGACCGGCTGATGCCGATCGCCGACATCGCCACCCCCAACCGCTATGAACTGGAATGGATGGCCGGCGCCCCCTTGCCCGACCTCAAATCGGTGATCGCGGCCGCCCTTCATGCAGGCCCATCGACCATGCTGGTCACCTCGGCGCCGTCGATGATGACCGGCGGCACCGGCAATCTGCTGCTCGACGGCAGCCAGGTGCTGCTGGCCGAGCATCGCCTGATCGACAAGCCGCCGAATGGTCTCGGCGACCTGACAGCGGCCGTCTACCTGGCGCGCATCCTGTCTGGCCAGCCGGCGATCAAGGCGCTGCAGTCGACCACGGCGGCGGTCTACGAGATCCTGGCGCGCACGGCCAAGCGCGGCGGCGACGAATTGCAGCTCGAGACCGATGCGCAAAGCCTGTCGCACCCGATGGCGATGGTGCAGCTTCGCCACCTCACGCATCCGGGGCGGGATCGCAGGGCGTGACATCAGCCGACGCCGTGCTTGTCGGCGTCGACGGCTGCAAGGCCGGCTGGATTGCCGTGCGGTGCAACCCCGGCATGGAGCCCACGGTCGATATCTATGCGAGCTTCGCCGCACTGCTCGCCGCAAATCCCGATGACGCGGTTCTCGCTGTCGATATGCCGATCGGCTTGCCCGAGTTTTCGTATAAGGGCGGGCGCGGGCCGGAGGCGCTGGTGCGGCCACTGCTCGGGCAGCGCCAATCCAGCGTCTTTTCGATCCCGTCCCGCGCCGCGCTCTATGCCGACACCAACGACTTCACCACCATCGAAGCCTGGTATGCCGCGCATCGCCGGGCAAGCGAGGTGGCCAAGACCACATCCGACCCGCCGCGCGGCGTTTCGATCCAGGCGTTTGGCATCTTTTCGAAGATCCGCGAGATCGACGCCTTGTTGATCGCACGTCCCGAATTGCGCGGCCGCGTCTTCGAATCGCATCCGGAAGTCGCTTTCTGCCGGTTGAACGGCGACCAGGCGATGCAACTGCCGAAGAAGATTAAGGGCACCATCAATCCGGCCGGCATGGCGGAGCGCAAGGCGCTGCTGTGCCGGCATGGCTATGAGATGGGCTTTCTCGATCGGGCGCCGCCGCGCGGTGCCGCCGCCGACGATTTTCTCGACGCGGCGGCGATGATGCTGATCGCGGGTCGCCTCGCCGGCGGTAGCGCGAAGCCATTTCCCAAGCCGCCACTCGCTGACGGTTTTGGCATACCGGTCGCGATCTGGGCATGACAGTGTCAGCGGACGTACCGCTTATACGCATGGCATTTATGGTCAGCCCCCACAATTCTGCATTGCTCGCAACGGGCTTTTGCCGTTAGAGGCTTTCTCGACCGCAACGAGCTGCCGCCTCCAACCGCGGAAAGGCCTTAGCCGCCCATGCCTCATCTCCCCGACCACCTTCTCGCCGGCTACCGCAACTTCATGACCGGCCGCTATCTCACCGAGAGGGGACGCTATCGCGAGCTTGCCCGCGAAGGCCAGGCGCCGGAGACGATGATCGTCGCCTGTTGCGACTCCCGCGCGGCCCCCGAAGCGATCTTCGATGCCGGCCCCGGCGAACTCTTCGTGCTGCGCAATGTCGGCAATCTGGTGCCGCCCTACGCGCCGGACGGGGAGTTCCATTCAACCTCTGCCGCACTCGAATTCGCCGTGCAGAGCCTCAAGGTCAAGAACATCGTCGTCATGGGCCATGGCCGCTGCGGCGGCATCCGCGCCGCGCTCGACACCAATTCCGCGCCGCTGTCTCCCGGCGACTTCATCGGCAAATGGATGAGCCTCATCGCGCCAGCGGCCGAGACCGTTTCCTCCAGCACCTTCATGACGGCGTCGGAGCGCCAGACCGCGCTGGAGCGTATTTCCATCCGCTATTCCATCGCCAATCTCAGGTCCTTTCCTTGCGTCTCGATCCTCGAAGGCAAGGGGCGGCTGTCGCTGCACGGCGCCTGGTTCGACATCTCGACCGGCGAACTCTGGGTGATGAACAAGAAGACCGGCGATTTCGAACGGCCGGAGACGGCGTAGGCCATGATCCCGAAAGGGGCCGGGTTTTCGGGTAGTCAAACAATAAGATGGAGGCAGCGCATGGGAGATTGCCGTTCGATCGTTTTCGTCGCGGCAGCGTTGCTGTTTTCGATTGTTCCGGCCCGCGCCGATGATGGCGCCATCATCAGCCGCTGGTATTCGGCACTGCTGGTCGCCGACCGCACCGAACTGTCCGACCTGCTCGCCGACGACGTCCGCATAAAGCTGGAAGACCTCGGCATCGTGCAAAGCAAGCAGGAATTCATCGCCTCGATCGACGAATGGCGAGGCGCCGTCGCGGGTGCTGCGATCCGGCACCGGATCGAGAAGAGCGAAGGCGGCGTCACCACCGTGATCGCCTGCTATGATTTTCCCAACAACGACATGCTGATGCAGGAAACCTTCACGGTGACCGACAACCGCATCACCGCCAGTACGCAAGCGGCAATCGCCGAAAACTGCGACGGCTACTAGCGCAATTCCAGGAAAAGTGTGAAACGGTTTTCCGTCCGGAATTGCGTTAGAACAATGAAATAGAGCGGCTCATCGTTTCCGTGAAACGGTGAACCGCTCTGACGAAAACCTGACCGATAGCACCGTTGCGTGCGGCGACCCTGCGCCCTACATCGGTACCGACCCACCCCTGCCTGCCTTGACCAGCACCCGGCCTGCCTTCACCTGAGAAAGACTGTCCATGCCTTCCACGAAAACCGTCGACCTCGCCGCCCATCCGCTGACCGCGTGGCAAGGGCCGCTCGGCCTGCCCGATTTCAACCGCATTGGCGACGACGACTTTTCCCCGGTCTTCGACGCGGCACTGAAGGCGCATGAGGCGGAGATCGAGGCGATCGCCGGCAACATGGATGCGCCGACCATCGAGAACACGCTGCAGGCCCTGGAACTCGGCGGCGAGGCGCTCGATCGTGTCTCGTCGATCTTCTGGTGCCGCGCCGGCGCCCACACCAATGAGACGATCCAGGCGCTGGAGCGCGACATCTCGCCAAAAATGTCCAGGCATTTCTCGGCGATCTCGATGAACGAGAGTCTGTTCGCCCGCATCGACGATCTCTACCAGCGCCGTGAGGGCTTGCAGCTCGACGCCGAGACGCTGCGCGTGCTGGAGAAGACCTGGAAGGGTTTCGTCCGTTCCGGCGCCAAGCTCGACGCCGACGGCAAGAAGCGGCTGGCAACAATCAACGAGGAATTGTCTTCGCTGGGCACGACCTTCGGCCAGAATGTGCTTGCCGACGAGCGCGACTGGGCGCTGTTCCTCGACGAGGCCGACCTTGCCGGCCTGCCCGATTTTTTGAAGAGCTCGATGGCCGAAGCCGCCGAGATGCGCGGCCAGAAGGGGCGCTATGCCATCACTTTGTCGCGCTCGATCTACGAGCCGTTCTCGACCTTCTCCGAGCGCCGCGACCTGCGCGAGATCGCCTTCCGCGCCTTCACCATGCGTGGCCAGAATGGCGGCGCCACCGATAACACATCCGTGGTGCGCGACATGCTGAAGCTGCGCGCCGAGAAGGCAAAACTGCTCGGCTACGGCTCCTTCGCCGCGCTTAAGCTCGATGACACCATGGCCAAGACGCCGAAGGCAGTGCATGCCTTGCTTGATCCGGTCTGGGAAAAGGCGCTGGAGAAAGCTGCGGCCGATCAGACCGAACTGCAGCGGCTGGCGACTGAGGCCGGCAGCAACGAGACATTCGCCGCCTGGGACTGGCGCTTCTACCAGGAGAAGCTGCGTGCGGAGAAATTCGCCTTCGACGAGGCTGAACTGAAACCCTATTTGCAGCTCGACCGCGTCATCGACGCCTGCTTCGATGTGGCGACAAGGCTGTTCGGCATCACCTTCGAGGAGAAAAAAGGCATTGCCGTGTGGCATCCCGACGCGCGCGCGTTCGTGGTGAAAAATGCCGACGGCAGCGAGCGCGGCCTGTTCCTCGCCGACTATTTCGCGCGGCCGTCCAAGCGCTCCGGCGCCTGGATGAGCGCGCTGAAATCCGGCTACAAGCTTGGCCACGGCTCGAAACCGGTGATCTACAACGTCATGAACTTCGCCAAGCCGCCGGCCGGCGAGCCGGCTCTGCTGTCGGTCGATGAGGCGAAAACGCTGTTCCATGAGTTCGGCCACGCGCTGCACGGCATGCTGACCGATGTCACCTGGCCGTCGGTTTCCGGCACTTCGGTCAGCCGCGATTTCGTCGAACTGCCCTCGCAGCTCTACGAACACTGGCTAACGGTGCCGGCGGTGCTTGAAAAGCACGCACTGCATGTGAACACCGGCAAGCCCATGCCGAAGGCACTGCTCGACAAGATGCTGGCCGCGCGCACTTTCGGCGCCGGCTTCGCGACGGTCGAATTCACCGCTTCGGCGCTGATCGACATGGCCTATCACGCGCGGCCGGATGCGCCTGAAGCGCCGCTTCGTTTCGAAGCCGAAACGCTTGAAAAGCTCGACATGCCGGACACCATCGCGATGCGCCATCGCACCCCGCATTTCGGCCATGTGTTTTCCGGCGACGGCTATTCGGCCGGCTATTACTCCTACATGTGGTCGGAAGTGCTCGATGCCGACGCCTTCGCCGCCTTCGAGGAGACGGGCGACCCGTTCAATCCGGCGCTGGCCGAGCGGCTGCGCAAGAACATCTACGCCGCCGGCGGCTCGAAGGACCCGGAAGAGCTCTACACGGCGTTTCGCGGCAAGATGCCGTCGCCTGACGCGATGATGGCCAAGCGCGGGCTGGTGTAGTGGAGAAGGAAGAACCTCTACATCGCCCACGGATCGGCCACCCTCGGCCACACTGGCCGCGTCAGCTTGGTGTAGTTGGTCGCCGCCGGATTGCTCGGATACGAACTCGGCGCCGAGACATAGATGATCTCGGCGGCGATCGGCTCGAAGCCGGCGTAGAAATGGTTGGTCGACTTGATCAGCAGCACGTCCTTGCTCATCGGATCGACACCGATATTGGAAAAGATATCCGGCTCGAAGGTCTGCGTGCGATTGGTGTTGAGGATGATGTCGACCTCGGTGCCTTCGATGCGCACCAGCGCCGTTGGCCCGAGCGTTACCCGGCTCGGGCCGAAACTTTGCCAGCCCTCCGGAACCGCCTTCAGCACCCGCACGCGCGCGTCGATCGGCTCGCCGGCCTGAGGGCCGGCCTTGCCGCCGAAACGCAGGTCGATGACGGCGCCCTCGCCTGCCGCCAGGCAGAAGGTCACGGCGATCGGATCCCAGATCGTGGCGACGCCGATAGTGTTCAGGCCGCGCGCCAGCATCTGGCGCAGCACGATGGTGCCGTCGCCGGGCACACCACCGCCGGGATTGTCCCAGATGTCGGCGATCACAACTGGCTTGCCCGGATTTCCAGCGCGCACAGCTAGCGCCCGCTCGATGCCGTCGGCGGCGCTCAGCATGGTCATCGCCGTCTTTTCGCGCAGCGCGTAGAGCTCCCGCCCGAGCCGTTCCGCCAGCGCATCGCCCTTGGCCTTGTCGTTGTCGGTGACGACCAGGATGCGCGTGCCCATTTCGGCCACGTCGGCCGCCATGAAGCCGTGGATGACGGAAATCGACAGCACGCCGTCCTTGCCATGCAGCGCCTTGATGCGGTCGACGAAGGAGCGCATCGGCTCGCGGCTGGTCGGCAGAACCTGGATCATGCGGCAGTCGAAGGTCGAGATGACAGGCTTGATCTCACCGCGCGCCGCAGCGAGGCCAAGCTCGACGACATGGTCGCCACGCTCGTAGAAATCGGTGTGGGGAAATTCGAGGAAGTAGGCCATGATGTCTGACGCCGCCACACGCCTCAGTGTCAGATGGCTGTGCGGATCGAACTCCGAGGCGATCACCACCTCCGGCCCGACGATTGCGCGAACGCGCTCGAGCAGGTCGCCTTCGCAATCGTCATAGCCTTGCGCCACCATCGCGCCATGCAGGCCGAGGATGACCGCATCGACCGGCAGCGCCACCTTGAGCTGACCGAGGATCTCGTCGCGCAGCGCTTCATAGGTCTGCCGCTGCACCAGGCCGCCGGGCTCCGCCCAGGTGGCGGTGCCCTCGATGACGGTCAGCCCCTCAGCGACCGCGCGCCGGCGCAGGGCGACCATCGGCGACGAGCACAGCGTCGGCGTTTCCGGATGCTGGCCTGGCCCGGCATAAAAGGCCATCTCGAATGAGGCCCGGTCGGTCGGCACCGGCGAGAAGGTGTTGGTTTCCGTCGCCAGCGAGGCGGTGAAAATGCGCATGGAAGCTCCGTGGGTGGTAGAGCAATTCCCGGAAAACTGTGAAGCGGTTTTCCGTCCGGAATTGCGTCAAAACAATGAGATAGAGCGGCTATTTGACCGCCCCGAGCGCCAGTCCCCTGACGAGGTAGCGCTGCAGCCAGATGAACAGGATCGCCACCGGCAAGGTCGCCAGCAGCGTCGCGGCCATGACGTGGTGCCATTCGATGGTATAGCGGCCGGCGACAAGCGAAAACACCTGGATCGGCAGCGTGTAGCTTTCCTGGCTGCGCAGCATGGTCAGCGCCACGACGAACTCGTTCCAGGCATTGATGAAGGTGAAGATCGCCGTCACCGCGATCGCCGGCAGGCAGAGCGGCAGGAACACCTTGCGCAGGGTCAGCCAACGGCCGGCGCCTTCCATCCAGGCCGCTTCCTCGAGATCGCGCGGGATGGTGTCGAAATAGCTTTGCAGCATCCACACGGTGAAGGCGACGTTGAAGGCCATGTAGATGAAGCCGAGCGCCGTCGTGCTCTCGACCATGCCCCAGGCCGCCATCAGCCGGAACAGGCCGAGCACCAGCACGATCGGCGAGATCATCTGCGAGATCAGCAGGAACTGGCGCAAGGCGCCGTAGCCGGCAAAGCGGAAGCGCGACATCGCATAGGCGGCCGGAACCGAGATCAGGATGGCGCCGACGGTGGCGATAACAGACACATAGAGCGAATTGAGCAGCGCCTGGCCGAAGCCGGTCGCCACCCACATGTCGGAAAAATTCGACCAGCGGAATTCGCTCGGCCACCAGGTTGGCGACAGCACTTCCTGCCGTGGCTTGACCGCGGTCAGGAACATCACGGTGAAGGGAAAGATCGTCACCACGATCAGCGGTGCCAGCAGCAGCCAGGCGACGATCGAACGCTTCAGCTTGCCCGTCATGAGCTTGCCCGTCATGAGGTTGTTTGTCATGCGCGTTGCTCCCGCATCGCCACCCGCACATAGATCATGGTGAAGACCAGCAATATGGCGAACATCACCAACGACACAGCCGATGCCTCACCCAGTTTGCCGATGCGGAAGGCCAGCTTGTAAAGGTGGGTGACCAGGATGTCGGTCGAATTGGCCGGCCCGCCTTGCGTCATCACCCAGATGATCGGGAAGGAATTGAAGACGTAGATGGTGTTGAGTACTATGGCGATATTGATGAACGGTTTCAGCAGCGGAAAGGTGATCTCGCGGAACTGCTGCAGCGGCGTCGCCCCTTCGAGCGCCGCCGCCTCGTAGAGGTCGTCCGGGATCGACGACAGCCCGCCGAGGAAGATCGTCGTCGTGAAGGGCACAGTCACCAGGATGCCGATCAGCACCTGCATCGGAAAGGCGGTCCTGGCGCTCGCCAGCCATTGGATGTTGTGGTCGATGAGGCCGAGGCCGATCAGCGCCGAGTTCAGCATGCCGCTTTCGCCGCTCAGCGCCCAGCGCCAGACCACCGCGGTCATGGTCAGCGACACCGCCCAGGGCAGCATGATGATGACGCGGGCGATGCCGCGGCCATAGAAATCGGTGTTGAGGATCATCGCCACCGGGATCGACAGCAGCAGCGCGCCGCCGACCACCAGCACGGTCCACACACCGGTGCGCCAGAGTGCCGCGACGAAGTCGGGATCGGCGGCAAGCGACGCGAAATTGGCAAGGCCGCTGAACTCGCGCAATTGGCCGAAGCGGTTGACGTCATGCGTCGATATCTGGATCAGGTCCCAGACCGGCCAGAAGATGACGACCGCCGCCAGGAACAGGCTGGGCAAGGTCAGGAGATAGGGCAAGAAACGATTTTGCATCGGCCGGTTTGTACCGTGTTTGCGGGTGGAGATTGGATTGCGCTGGCTTAACAGATTAACTTAATCCCGCCTCGTTCTTCTCAGGGCCTTCAGGATTCCTTGCAAGCATCGGCGCTGCCCATCACCTGCCTGCCCCGTCCTCCGCAGCAGTTGCGGAAGGGGGCCTTTCCTCTCCCCCCGTCGATAGGGGGAGAGGCGTCGAGCGAAGCTCGACGGAGTGGGGGTCGACCCTTGGGCGCAAGGCAAGGCGACATTTGCGCCTAGTGCCCTTCCCGTGTCCGTTCGCGGCGGTTGCCAGGTGGTTCCCCCACTCCGTCTCGGCTGCGCCGAGCCACCTCTCCCCCTCCGGAGGGAGAGGAAGGAGCCTGGCTGGGGCGGCGCTGACATCGACGAAGTATCTTTCTTCTCAAGTCGGCAAGGGTGCGGCGCGCCCCGCCTGAGTGGGGCGCGCCACGGGCGCAGGGAGATACGCCCTATTTCTTGAGCACGGCCCCTATTTCTTCAGCACTGCATTGGCCTTGGCCGCCGCGTCCTTCAACCCTTCCTCGGGGTCGCCGCCGAGATAGATCTTCTGCATAGCGTCCGACGTGATCTGGGCGATCTCTTCCCAGCCCGGAATGACCGGCGCGAAACGGGCGTCGGGCAACAGCGCGGTGAAGGCGGCGAGATCGGCATTGTTGACGTAATAATCCATCTTGGCCTCTTCCTTGTTCACCGGCAGGAAGCCTTCGCCCTGCGTGAACTTGGCGCGCTGCTCCTTGGTGAACAGGAAATCGAGCAGCTTCCAGGCCTCGTCCTTGTTCTTGGAATTCTTGAACATGATGATGGAATCGGTGACGCCATAGGTGCCGCGCGCGCCGGTCGGCCCTGCCGGAATGGCCGCCACGCCATATTTCAGGCTCGGCGCCTCGTCCTTGATCTGGTTGGACAGGAAGGGCGCCGTGATCATCATGCCGACCTTGCCCTGCTTGAACAGGTTCTGCACATCCTCGCGGTTGTTGGAGGTGACGCCCGGCTCGGTCAGGCCTTCGTCGATCATCGACTTGTAGAGCTTGGCGGCTTCAAGCGCGCCCGGCGTGCCGAGGCCGGAGGTGCCATCCTTGTTGAGGATCTCGGTGCCTTGGGACCACATCGCATAATAGTAATAGACGTCGGTCTCGATCTCCTTGCCTTGCAGGCCGAGCCCGAAGGTGCCGGAACCGAGCGCCTTGATCTTGCGCGCGTCTTCCTGCAACTCGGTCCAGGTTGCCGGCGGATTGGCGATGCCGGCTTTCTCGAACAGCTCCTTGTTGTAGTACATGGCGCGCGCCGAAGCCGCGATCGGCAGACCGTAGGTCTTGCCGTCCATGATCGACGGCGACAGGAAGGTGTCGATGAACCGGTCCTTGAAGTCGGGCTTGATGTAGCTGTCGAGCGGCTCGGCGACATCCTGCTGGACGAAGTCGATCAGCCAGCGCGTGCCGATGATCGACAGATCGGCATTGGTGCCGGCGGTGATGTCGGTGGTCAGCTTCTGCAGCAGCACCTCCCACGGCACCACCTCGAACTTGACCGTGATGCCGGGGTTGGCCGCCTCGAATTCCTTCTTGACGCTGTCGAAATAAGGGCCAGTCTTGGCGCTGTACTCGGCAACGGTGACGCGCACCTCGCCCGCATCCGCCTGCGCCGCAAATGCCAGCATGCCCATTCCAGCCATCAGGCCGACAGTCCATTTCGCAAGGCTCATTTGATGTCTCCCATTTTTGATTTTGCACGTGCGCGCCTCTCCGCGACCGGCACAGAAGATTTATGTGACTTTCCTACATTATCGATGATTTGAAGGCTTGCAAGCGGATTGTTCTGTTGCTTAATTACATTTCGTGGACTAGGCCTCAGATTGTCAGTCAGAGTTGCCGGAGGATGAAGCACGGTGGTTTCGCGAGCAAAGTTCGAAGGCAGGGCCAAGTTCGAAGATAGGGCCAAGTTCGAAGACAGGGCCAGATTCGAAGGCAGGGCCGAGTTCGAAGACAAGACCGTGCTGGTGACCGGTGCAGGCGGCGGCCTTGGCACGGCCATCGTGGCGCTGATGGCGCAAAGGGGCGCCAGGATCATCGGCTGCGACCAGTCCAGCGAAGCATTGGAGAGCCCGCACCTTGCCTCCCGCCATGTCTTCGATCTTGTCGACCGCGCTTCGATAGAAACAGCGATCGCCGCGATCCTCGACAGGGATGGCGTGCCCGACATCCTCATCAACAATGCCGGCTGGACGCGCGCCGAGACGCTTGCCGCCCTCACCCCCGACAGGATCGAGCGGGAACTCGACCTCAACCTGACCGGCGTGATGGCTTTCGCCGATCCGCTGGTCAAGGCAATGGCCGGCCGCGGTTCGGGCAGCGTCGTCTTCATCTCCTCGGTCAATG
The DNA here is from genome assembly GCF_042682105.1 of Mesorhizobium calcicola. Classification (NCBI taxonomy): domain Bacteria; kingdom Pseudomonadati; phylum Pseudomonadota; class Alphaproteobacteria; order Hyphomicrobiales; family Phyllobacteriaceae; genus Mesorhizobium; species Mesorhizobium calcicola. Next base: position 72,788 of record NZ_JBHUGY010000009.1, on the reverse strand, counting down.
CCATCGCGCATTTCGGCAATCCCGCCTATGCGGCGGCCAAGGCGGGCATCAACGCCTATGCCAAGGCGATCGCCGTCGAACTTGGCCGCAGCGGTTTGCGGGCCAATGTCGTCTGCCCCGGATCGATCCGCACCGCCGCCTGGGACCACCGCCTTGCCAAGGACCCCGAAATCCTCGGCAAGCTGCAGCGGCTCTATCCACTCGGCCGCATCGTCAACGCTTCGGAAGTGGCGGAAGCCGTCGCCTTCCTTGCGTCGGATCGCGCATCGGGCGTAACAGGCGTGGTGATGCCGGTGGACGCAGGCCTGACGGCCGGTTGCCTGCCATTCATCGACGACATTCTGGGAGCGTGACCATGACCGACGTCGAGTTCCGCGACCTGTCGAAATCCTTCGGGCAGCACAAGATCCTCGAGCACATCAACCTTGACATCAAGAGCGGCGAGTTCGTCGTGCTGGTCGGGCCATCCGGCTGCGGCAAGTCGACCTTGCTGCGCATGCTGGCCGGGCTGGAGACGATCACCGCCGGCGACCTCATGATCGGCGGCGTGCGCGCCAACGCGCTGCCGCCGCAGCAGCGCAACATCGCCATGGTGTTCCAGTCCTATGCGCTGTTCCCGCATCTGAAGGCATCGGACAATATCGGCTTTGGCCCGAAGATCCGCGGCGAGGCGCGCGCCTCGGTCGACGCGAAGGTCAAGAAGGCGTCCGGTGTCCTCAATCTGTTCTCCTATCTCGACCGCTATCCCCGCCAGCTGTCGGGCGGCCAGCGCCAGCGCGTCGCGATGGGCCGTGCCATCGTGCGCGAACCGTCGGTGTTCCTGTTCGACGAGCCCCTGTCCAACCTCGACGCGCAATTGCGCGTGCAGATGCGCGTCGAGATCAAGGCGCTGCACCAGCGGCTGAAATCAACGATCGTCTATGTCACCCACGACCAGATCGAAGCCATGACCATGGCCGACCGCATCGTCGTAATGGACCGCGGCAGGATCCAGCAGGTCGGCGCACCGCTGGAACTCTATGACCGGCCGGCCAACAAGTTCGTCGCCTCCTTCCTCGGCTCCCCGTCGATGAGCTTTGTTTCCGGGTCTCTCAGGACGTCGCCTGAGAAAACCTGGTTCGAGTCGGCCAGCGGCGGGCGGCTTGCGCTGGCCGGCAAGGCTGTGCCGGCGGGCAGCGCGGTGGAGGCCGGCATCCGGCCCGAACATTTTGTCATCGGCGAGGCTGCCGATGCGATGGCGATCAAGGTCGATGTCGTCGAGCCGACCGGTTCCGAAACCCATGTCTATGGCGCCATCGGCACCGATACGGTACGTGCCGTGTTCCGCGACAGGGTGCCGGTCAGGCCGGGCGACGTGCTGCCGGTGAGCGTCGATCCCGGAAATATCCATTTGTTCGACAAGGCGACGGGCCTTCCCCTATGAAAACACCAGCATGAAAACGCCGGCCGACATCATCACGCGCCTGCAACTGATGGCGCAGGACGGCACCAAATCGGATCGCAAGCTGGCCGGCTTCGTGCTTGCCGATCTCGATTTCGTCTCCAAGGCGGCGATCTCGGAAATTGCCGCCCGCGTCGGCGTCAGCGAGCCGACGGTGACGCGGTTCTGCCGCAACCTCGGCTGCGAGGGCCTGCGCGACTTCAAATTCTATCTGGCGCAGGCCATCGCCATCGGCGGCCAGTATCTGTCGCCGGAGCCGCTGAGCCGCGATGCCCGCGAGCAGCGCATAGCTTCCGCCATCACCGAGGCGGCGATATCCGCCATCCAGCGCGCCAGCGAGAACCTCGACATGACGACGCTGGTTGCCGTCGCCGCGCGCATCGCCGTCTCCGGCAATGTGCTTTGCATCGGCTCGGGCGGCATTTCGTCGATGATGGCGACCGAAATGCAGAACCGGCTGTTCAGGCTGGGCGTGCCGGTGCTGGCGCAGATCGACGGGCAGCTGCAGCGCATGTACGCGGCCGTCGCCACGCACGACACAACGCTGATCGCCTTTTCGGTTTCCGGCTATGCGCGATCGGTCATCGATGCGGTGCAGGTCGCCCAGCAATATGGCGCCACCACCATCGCCATCACCCCGCCGGACTCGGCGCTCGCCAAAGCCGCCGACACGGTCATCCATTTCCAGTCGCTCGAGGATGGCAACATCTACAAGCCGACATCGTCGCGCTACGCGCTGCTGTCGATCGTCGACATGATCGTCACATCGGTCGCCGAGACGCGCGGACCAAGGGTTTTGGAAAACCTGCGCCGCATTAAGCAGAGCGTAAACACGTTGAAAGTCGACGATCCGCGTTTGCCGCTGGGGGATTGAACCTCCCATCGAAGGGTATCATGAGGACTGCCGACCGAGCGCCTCGATGCTTTCCGCCAGCGTCGCCGGATCGCCTGCAATGCGCAGCGTCTTCAGCCGGGCGGTGCCGCCGGCGACAATCGAGACGGCGGACGCCGGCACGCCCAGCGCCTTGGCGATCAACTTTTCGAGCGCTTTGTTGGCGGCGCCGTTTTCCGGCACGGCGCGGACCCGCGCCTTCAAATGGCTGCGCCCGTCCGCCGCCGTTACGACGCCTTCGAACCTGTCCAGGGAAGACTTTGGTGTCAGCCGCACGAACAGGTCGATGCCGTTCTCGTGGATGCGGAACGGCGCGCTCATGCGGTCGCCAGGCTCAAAGCACCAGGGGCGCCACCGTGGTAAGAATGAACTGCCTGATGAAGAACAGGACCAAGAGCAGGATGATCGGCGAGATGTCGATGCCGCCAAGGTCCGGCATGAAGCGGCGGATCGGCCGCAGCGCCGGCTCGGTCAGCCGATAGAGCATGTTGCCGATGCTGCCGACGAACTGGTTGCGCGAATTGACGACGTTGAAGGCATAGAGCCAGGAAAAGATCGCCGAGGCGATGATGATCCACCAATAGAGGTCAAGCGCCATGACGATGGTTTGAATGAGGGCGAGCATGCCGGTCTCCAATTGTTGCCGACATGTAGCCATTGCGGGCGAAACCGGCAAGGGCTGCCTTCCTCCGCGTGCTGGCCTGACGCCTCTCAGCGGCGGATTTCAGCGAAACGCCGCCTTGACAGGAAAGCGCGGTGCCCGATAAATGCGCCCATCCGCTGGACGGGGCTGTAGCTCAGCTGGGAGAGCGCGTCGTTCGCAATGACGAGGTCAGGAGTTCGATCCTCCTCAGCTCCACCAGCGGAATTTGGAAGGCATATCTCACAGCAAAATCAACAAGATAGCCGAATGGGCCTCTTTAGTTTGGCCCACGCGTTTGGCCCACGTTTCGGGCCATCTCCGGTGGATCGTCGCTGCTTTGTGCCCTTCGCCTTTGTTCAAATCACTCCGAACGACCGAGTTCGACCCATAACGGACACCCACAGCCTCCGACCAATGCACGAATCGACGCGTGACCGGCAGCTCTCACCGATCTCGCGACGCCTGTGGCCAACCTTCGGGAGCATTCGGCGTCCAGGGGCCCGCAATGACCGTCGCCTCCTTGTCGCCGGGCCAGCGTGGCATGGTGATGCACAGGAACTCGAGCGAGTCGGTACCGTTGCAGCGATACTGGAATGCGGTCCCGACCGGAATGTCGATGGATACGCCGGTCCTCAGAACGGTCGTCTCCTCACCAGTGCCGTCGCGCCGCCATATCTGCCCCTCGCCCGAGAGAATGTACCAGAACTCGCTCACCGTGGCGTGGACTGTGGCCCGGTTCACCTGACCTGGTGGGACGGTGGAGTGGATCATGCCGCCTGTCTCGCCTTCGATCAGGAGACGGACCTCTGCCCCCGCGGGGGAACGGGCATGCGGAACGGACGGAAACGGGTGGGTCTGCATCGGGAACCTCCTCTCAACCATACAACATCTGGCGCTCCTGGGTGAAGAGATCGTTCCAGATGGGCGGTAGCTTCCTGCCGTCCGCCGCTGCGCGCAGGGTGTTAGGGAAGAGCCCGAAGGGGGCTTTGAGCTTGGGGCAATGGTTCACCGGGATGGCGACCTCCCCCCTTCGGGAATGGTGGTGCTGCTATATGCCCAGGTCGAGGCGCATCTTGGCGGCTGCTCGGGCATGGGTAGTCAGGAGCTGCCAATCGCCTTTGGCGACTGCGCTCCGGAAGGCTGGCAACTCGGCTTCATCGATATGCTCTTGCCACTGAGCCATGGTCAGGCCCAGCGGAGAAAGGATTTGCCGTTCGATGTGTTTGGTGAAGCTCGCTTCGACGATCTGGGCTTCAAGACCTGGGAGCCGTCGCTGATCTCCGTGCAATGGGCTCCCATCTCCGAACCGGTGCTGACGGGCAAGGCCATGCTTCTGAGGGAGGCCGGGCCGGCCTTCGTGTCGGTCGTCATACGGCACGATATTGCCAATATCCGCCCAAGGGATGCCATCAGCATGGCATATGTCGTCAGGCTCGACGATCCGAGCGTCGACCAACTGGTCGTCAGCCTCACCCGGGGCTGGGCTAGCCTCTCGGCCGCAGCCGCTTACGCTAAATAAGAATAAGCATACATCGAAAAAGCGTATACCAACGATTGTCTACTCCGTATCTGAATAAAATCGATATTTTACACTTTAGCCTCAGGAAAGATAATTCATCAGACCGCCTTTGGGCGCGCTGCTTTACTACAATATTAACAAACCATTAACTCTTTCGACCTTACCTTTCTGGGCGTGGATCCCGCTTTGGCGGGTCTTTCAACGGATCCCTACGGGGAGGTCAGGAAAGGGATGAAAATGGCCAAGAAAGTGAACATTCGGCGATCAAGCGCCTGCTTGGTCTCGAACGCCTCACCGATGCGCCGATCTATGCCTTGACCCTTTCGACCCCGCAAACAAGCCGCCTTCGGCGGGCCGATCAATCAATTAGTCGGCTTGGTATATTGAATTACGCGTTCCCTGAGTTCCACCAGATGACAGGAGCAGCACGTGCCAAATCAATCCTTACGTCAGTCGGAGATCGACAGTCTTCAATACATCTCGTCGATGGCCAATGAGCTCGTGCAGATGGCCGAAGCAAGCCGTTTTCCCATGATCTCCTATCTGCTGGGCATGGCCTATGCCGAAGCCTTCGACGTCCTTCGCGGCGCACGTCCGGCCAGGCATGCGCAGCTCAGCGGCAACCCGCTGCACCCCAAGGCGCAGGCAAAAGACAATCGCGCTCATGCAAGGAGAGCGTAGCCGCATGCAATCGTCGGCCGCATGCGCGGTGGCAGGTTCGACCTTCCGGCCAAACCGCTGGGAGTCACTGTGCGCGGTGCAAAGTTTGCTGCCACTGTTGAAAAACGCTGCCGCGGATCTTGGCCGCGCCGACATGGTCTGCTGGTTCGAACAGGCCGACACCGAGGTCGCCAACATCATCAAGGGCAGGCCGTCCGATGCGGCCGCCATTCCGGCCCTGATCGCATCCTGCCCACAGAACCGGCATGTCGCGGCTCTGTGCCGGTCGCTGAGCTATTGATCGACCAGATCTGTTCTAGTTGCGCAAGCTGAACACGAACGGCGCTGTGCGGCTTTGGCGCGCGCCGAGTTCCGGCGGCGGTGCCGGCACGGTTGCGCCTTGCAGCACGGCGAGTGCCGCACGGTCCAGATCGGCATCCCCGGAGGAACGGGTCAGCCTTGCGGACAGGACCCGGCCGGCCGAGTCGACCGTGAAGGCGACATACGGCCGGCCTTCCACGCCGCGAGCCCTTGCCGAACCGGGATAGCGCGTGTGCCGCTTGATCCAGGCGCCCAGGCGGGAGTCCCATTTGCTGGAATCGCCGGATCGCGACGTCGATTCCGCCGACTTCGGCGCAGCCGTCCTGGCCGCCGGCCTCGCATCGGCGCTGGCGATGCTTGCCGTGTTCGGCGGTGCCGGCTTCTCCTTCTTCGGCCGTGGCTTGAGCTTGTCGACAGGCTTCTTCGCCTTGGCTTCGACCGGTTTCTTGTCCTTGGGCGCCTCGACCGGTTTCGGCTGCGGCAATGGAACGACCACGTCGGGTGTGGCAGCCTCGACAATGTCCGGGACCACCCCGTCCGGCGGCTGGTCGACCTGTTCAGCCATCTCGGTTTGGGTGGCCTCGTTGGGTGGAACCGATGGCGGCTGTTCGATAACCGGCTCCACCCTCTCGACCGGATCTTCGGGCGTCGGCTCGGGCGTCGGCGCCGGCTCAGTCTGATCCGATGTCACCGCGTCCAGCGTGGCAACCTGTTCGTCGACTGCCGGCGTCGCCACCATCGGCGCCATCTCGATCAGCTGCGCCGGTGGCGGGCCGCCATCCGCTTCGTCGACCATGCTGAAATTCTGCACGGCATAGGCGACCACGACATGGGCTCCGAGGACCAGCGCGGCCGCACCCGCCCACAAGCCAAGGTCGCGCCGGCTGAAGCGCGACAACGCGACCGAGGGCAAGGCGGCCGCTCGCGTCATGGCACTTCTGCTCCGGTGGTGGCGGATACGGGGGCATCGGCCGCGGGCACCGTCTCCAGGCCGACCAGCGCGATCTTCAGATAGCCGGCAGCACGCAGCAGGTTCATTGCCTCCATCAGGTCGCCATAGGCGACCGCCTTGTCGGCGCGCAGGAAGATGCGCGTCTGCTTGTCGCCTTTTGTCCTGCCGTCCAGCGTGGCGGCAAAGGCCGGGCGCGGCACGGTATCGTTGCCGATCGCCAGCGTCAGATCGTCCTTCAGCGTCAGGAACAACGGTGTTTCCAGGCGCGGCGCCGGCGTTGCGGTCGAGCCCGGCAGGTCGACATTGACATCCACCGTCGCCAGCGGTGCCGCGACCATGAAGATGATCAGCAGCACCAGGATGACATCGATGAACGGGGTGACGTTGATCTCGTGGCTTTCCTCGAGATCGTCGTCCATGGTCTGCCGGAACCTGCTTGCCATGCGTTGCTCCGCTATTCCGCGGCCAGCGCCGTTGCCGGGGCGATGGTGCGGAAGTCGAGGTCACGGCTGACCAGCCGTTCGACGCCCGCAGAGGCATCGGCGAGGATCTGCCGGTAGCCGGCTACCGAGCGCGCAAAGACATTGTAGATAACGACAGCCGGTATCGCGGCGACAAGGCCCATCGCCGTGGCCAGCAGCGCTTCAGCGATGCCAGGGGCGACCACGGCGAGATTGGTGGTCTGCGCCTGCGAGATGCCGATGAACGCGTTCATGATGCCCCAGACGGTACCGAACAGGCCGACGAAGGGCGCGGTCGAGCCGATCGTCGCCAGCAGGCCGGTGCCGCGCGACATGCGCCGCGACGCCGCCGCCTCGATGCGCGACAGGCGCGAGGTGACCCGTTCCTTCAGTCCGTCTCCGGGGACATGATCGAGCGCTCCGGCTGAAAGTGCGGTCTCCTCCTCGGCCGCGCGCACCAGCAGCACGCCGGGGCCGCCGCTGCGGTCGAGCGCACGGCTGGCCTGCTTCAGCGTGGCGGCATCACCGATCGCCCGGACGGCGCGACGGATGCGCAGCTTGCCGCTGAGAACCTCCAGCGATTTGGCCAGCCATATCGTCCAGGTGACCAGGGAGGCGAAGGCCAGCCCGATCATCACCGCCTTGACGATGATATCGGCCGCCATGAACATCCCCCATGGCGACAGATCATGCGGCAAGGTCAGCTCCATCGCCGTCGAAGGTCCGGCCTCGGCCGGCGTGTTCGGCTGGGCGCCTGGCTGCTGTTGCGCGGGCGCCATCGTGGCTGGCGGGGCGACTGCCGGTGCTGGCGCGGCGGGAGCAGCGGGGGCTGGCGCGGCGGGCGCCTCGATCGCGGGGGCGGCGCCGGCCGGTTGCTCCTGGGCCGTCGCATTGCCGGCCGACAGGATCACGGATGCGACCAACGCCGCCAACAAACCATTTCTCGACAACAGCTTCTTCCTGGTTTCGGCAAGCTATGCCCGGTTGACTATGAAACATGACATTACTAGTCAACATTGAAGATGACTGCAATGCTCAACAAATCCCGCGACCGTCCGTATCGGTGCGAAATTCGGAAAACGAGCTTGTGCCGGGTGATCACCGGACGTGGACCAACGTGGTTCCACTCGGATGGAACAGGCTCTAGTGTCTGCGCGAAGCAGAGAGCCAGAGATGATCAAGGCGACGCCCTTCGACTTCCCCTATGACGGCAGGCTGGTTGCCGAAAACACCGCGCTCGTCGTCATCGACCTGCAGCAGGATTTTTTGTCGCCGACGGGCTATTTCGCCAGACAGGGTTACGACCCTTCCCCGCTTAGGGCGATCCTTCCGACTGTGAGCCAGCTGATCGCCGCCGCCCGCAAGGCTGGCGTCAGGGTCATCCACACAAGGCAGGGTTATCGGGCCGACATGGCAGACATGACGCCTTACGAAAAATGGCGCCGCAAGCGCGCCGGGCTCGAAGGCACCGAAATCCTGCTTCGCTCGGGCCCCGGTTTTCAGATCGTTCCGGAGATCGACGTCGCGCCTAAGGACATTGTCGTCGACAAGACCTGCAACAGTGCCTTCACCTATACCGATTTCGAGCTTGTCCTGCGCGCGCAAGGCATCACGCATCTGCTGTTTTGCGGCTGCACGACGGATGTCTGCGTCCACACCACGCTACGCGAGGCCTGCGACCGCAACTTCCAGTGCCTGACGATTTCCGATGCCTGTGCCAGCGGCGACAGACAAGCCCACGAGGCGGCGCTTCACATGGTGACGGTCGAGGACGGCGTCTTCGGCGCGCTGGCGGAGTCCGGCGCTGTTATCGAAGGCCTGTTACAATTGTCCAGCAAGGCGAGTTAGAGCGTTAGGATCGGTGGCGTACGGTGTGCAGATTATTGACGCCGGCGGGATAGCACCCCCCTCTGGCCTGCCGGCCATCTCCCCCGCAAGGAGGGAGATCGGCAGCTTCCATGGTGGCCACAACTTTTCAGCGTTGGAGATAGGCGAAAGCCAAGATGACGGCCAATCTCCCCCTTGCGGGGGAGATGTCCGGCAGGACAGAGGGGGGTGGGAAGGATCGCGACCGAATGGCTTCGTCCCGCAGGGCACTTCACCCCGTGGCGCGCGTTTCCAGGATCGCCCGCGGCGCATATGCCCCGGGTTGCGGCACCTCCGCCTCGCGACGCGCCAGGGAGTTGCGCAGCAGGGCGATCGTTTCCCGGCCGACCGTTGCGATCTCGCGCGGCGTGTCGACGCCGACAATCATGAACTCATCGATCCCGAGAGCCGCATAGGCAAGCAGCGACAAGGCGGCCTGAGCCGGCGGCCCGGCAACGTCGACCGCCTTGTGGCCGGTGGCGGAAGGTCCCTGGTGAATCCTGACCGGAAGCGCAAAGCGCAGCCTCCCGGCCCGGCCGTGTTCGGCGGCGGCGCCACGCACCCGCTCCATCAACTGCCGGACCTCATCGATCGAGCCTGGCGCCAGTTCGAAGACATCGGCATGCCGGCCGGCCACCTTGAGCGCCGTTCCGGACTGCCCACCCATGCGGATGACCAGGTCGGCGCCGTGCGGACCCTTGCGCGGCACGTAGCCGCCCTTGATGCTGTAGAATGCGCCTTCATGGTCGAATGGCCGGTCGTTCGACCACAGCCGCTTCAGCAAGACCAGATATTCGTCGATGCGCTGCCAGATGACGGTGTGCCCGACCGGCCGCGTCTCGGCATCATCGTCGTTCAGTGGTTCGCTGATCATCCTGAGCGCCAGCCGTCCACCGCTTTTCCTGTCGATCGACGCCAGCTGGCGGGCCGCCACCGTCGGTTCGACCACGCCCGCCCAGTGGGTGAGCACGACTTCCAGCGACAAGGTGCGGTCGAGCACCTGGGTGGCAAGATCCATGTTGGTCAGCAGTCCGGCCGAATCGTCGACGACGATCTTCCTGAAGCCGCCATCCTCGATCAGCCCGAGCTTGGTCGCGGTCTCGGCGAAGTCGTAGAAAAAGGGAACGACGGCACCAGCAGGATGGGTCTTTCCGGGAACATGCGTGAACTCGATCGGCATTGTCATCTCCTCCATCTCTGGAATCATTGATGCGGTGAAATTCGGATCACCAGCCGCGCGAAAGCGCACCGGGAATCCGGTCCATTCAACTCCGATTGCCTGAAGGGGCAGCTAATCCCCGTCGATGTGACGACTCAGGGAATGAGGCCCAGAACAACTGCCCCGGTGAACACGAACGCAAGGGCAAAGACGAGGTAAGCGAAGGCACCGGCATAGGCCGGGCGAAAGGCCTGGGCATTGACCAGCCTCTGGCCGCTGCGGTCTGTCTGAGCGTTCTGGATATAGGACATATCGACCTCCGTCTCGCCGGTTAATCTATAAAACTTGTAGACTTTGTCGATTGCTATTTTTCGGTGATGGGCAGAATGATTTTCTCACATCGAGGCGAAAATTGGCATCGGCTTGCTTAGTTGGCATGTTTGGCTACCGATCGACACGGCATGCCCGCGTGGCTCTGGGCCTTGAATGGACCTATGGCGCCTTGTCTTCGCTGCACCCAATTCGTGCATTGGCCGCCCGCAGCGCGCGCGATAGCATCGCCCGACCAGCACATGCGAAATCGTCCAACAGGGGAGCAGAAAAATGGGCACGAGACTGGCCGGCAAGGTCGCCATCATTTCAGGCGGCGCAACGGGAATGGGCGGAGCGGCCTCGGAACTGTTCGCCGCGGAAGGCGCCAAGGTGGCGATCATCGACCGCAATGGCGAGGCGGCGGCCGCAACCGCAGCGGCGATCCGCGCGCGGGGGCACATAGCTGAACATTGGGTGGCCGACGTGTCCGACGAGGCCCAGGTCGAGGCGGCGGTGAAAGGGGCAACGGAAACGCTTGGTCCGGTCACCGTGCTGTTCAACCATGCAGGCACCATCGTCATAAAGCCGTTCCTGGAGACGACGGTGCAGGAATGGGACTGGCTGCATGCCGTCAATGTGCGCTCGATGTTCCTGATGACGCGCGCCGTGCTGCCCGACATGATATCGGCCGGCGGCGGCTCGATCGTCTGCACCTCGTCGATCTCGGCGGTGGCGGCGACGCCGATGGAGGTGCTCTACGACACCACCAAGGGCGCCTGCCATATGTTCGCGCGCGCCATCGCCGTCGAATTCCGCGACCGCAACATCCGCTGCAACGCGGTCTGCCCCGGCTTCATCCGCACGCCGCACGGCCTGCGCGAGGTTGCCGATCTCGGCCGCCTCGGCGTCGATGTCTCCGACGCGGCGCTTGCCGCGCAGCAAGGAAGGATTGGCGAGCCGGAAGAGGTGGCCAAGGCCGCGCTTTACCTGGCCAGCGACGAGTCGAGCTTCGTCAACGGCACGCATCTGTTCGTCGACAATGGCTTTACGGCGATGTGAGGCGTCCAAGGTCCAGGTTTTTCGTCCCAGAGACAGCTTGGCGCCCCTCCTCTACCCCGTCGATCGGGGGAGAGGTGTCGAGCGCAGCTCGACGGAGTGGGGGCCAACCCGGTGCAGGAAAATTCTTGCGACTTGGTCCCCTTTCAATAGCGTTGGCGACGGTTGCCAGGTGGTTCCCCCACTCCGTCGCTGCTGCGCAGCGCCACCTCTCCCACCTCCGGAGGGAGAGGAAAGACACCAAGTCCTGCTCGACTACCGCTCTTCCCTGCGAAACGGCTTCAGCAGCGCCGATGGCGCCACCGCATTGCGCGACATCACCGCCATGGCGACGATGGTGAAGATGAAGGGCAGCATCAGGAACGTCTCGTAGGGGATATGCCCCAGCCCGCTCGCCTGCATGCGCAACTGCAAGGCATCGACGAAGGCGAACAGCAGCGCCGCGCCCGCCGAGCGCCACGGATCCCAGCGACCGAAGACGACCAGCGCGATCGCCACCCAGCCGCGCCCCGACACCACGCCGAAGGTGAAGGCGTTGAACTGCGCCATCGACAGGAAGGCGCCGGCCAGCCCCATCAACGCACCGCCGAGGATGACCGCCTGGAAACGCGTCGCGATGACGCTGACGCCGGCCGAATCGGCGGCACGCGGATTTTCGCCGACCATGCGCACCGACAGGCCCCAGGGCGTGCGGTAGAGCACGAAGGCGGCCAGCGGAATGGCCAGAATCGCCATGTAGACCAGCACAAACTGGTTGAACACCGCCGGTCCGAGCACCGGGATGCCGGAGAGGACCGGGATCGGCAGCGTCTCGAACCCCTTGATAGCAGGCGGCACCGATTGCTGGCCGAAGATCAACCGGTAGAGGAAATAGGCGAGGCCCGACGAGAACAGGGTGACGCCGATGCCGCAGACATGCTGGCTGAGGCCCAGCGCCACCGTGAACAACGCATGCAGCGCGCCCATCAGCATGCCGGTCAGTATGGCCGCCAATACGCCGAGCCACAGGCTGCCGCTGAGGCTTGTGGCGGTGAAGCCGGTCATCGCCGACAGCAGCATGATGCCTTCGATACCGAGATTGAGCACGCCGGCCCGCTCGGAGAACATTTCGCCAAGCGTCGCAAAAGCCAGCGGCGTGGCGATGCGGATGATGGCGGCGAGGAAGCCGACCTGAAAAATCTGTTCGAACACCGCGCTCATCGGGCAACTCCGACGCGGCGGATGCGATAGGCGGTGAACAGCAGCGCCACCAGCATGGCAAGCAAAGCCGTGCCCTGGATGACATCGCTGAGGAAGGGCGGAACGCCGGTCGCCCGCGACATCGCCTCGGCGCCGGTCATCACGGCGGCCAGGAAGATCGCCGCCGGCACCGCGCCGAGCGGATTGAGCCGCGCCAGCATGGCGACGACGATACCGGAATAGCCATAGCCCGGCGAGATGTCGCTCATCACCTGGAAATGCACGCCGCCGACTTCGCCGACGCCGGCCAGCCCCGCCAGCGCGCCGGACAGCAGCGCGGTCGAGATCAGCACCCGCTCGACATGGATGCCGCCATAGCGCGCCGCTTCCGGGTTTTCGCCGGTCACCCTGATGCGGAAGCCGAGTGTCGTGCGCACGATCAGGAACCAGATCAAAGGTGCCGCGATCAGCGCCACGACGACGCCGAGATGAAGCCGCGTGCCTTCGAGCAGCACCGGGAAATTGGCAGAATCCTCGATCGGCGGCGAGATCGGGTAGCCGCTGAAACTATCCTTCCACGGCCCTTCGATCAGCGCCATCAGCGCATAGTAGATGACCGAGTTGAGCAGCAGCGAGCTGACCACGTCATCGACCTTGAATTTCACCCGCAGCGTCGCCGGCACCAGCGCCACCGCGGCGCCGGCCGCGGCACCCGCCACTGCCATCAGCAGCATGGCGAGCGGTCCCGGCATCGGGATCGCGCCGACAAAGCAACTGGCGACCGCGCCGGCCAGCAACTGTCCCTCGGCGCCGATGTTCCAGAACTTTGCCCGGAAGGCGACGGCCACCGCCAGCCCAGTGAAGATCATCGGCGCGGCGCGCACCATCGTTTCGGTGATCGCGTAGCTATCGCCGAGCGAGGCCGTGAACATCACGCCATAGGCATCGATGACGCCGGCGCCGGCCAGCGCGATCAGGCCGCTGCACAAGACAAGCGTGGCACCGATCGCCAAAAGCGGCAAAGCGAGATTGAACCAGGCGGGCGTCGAGGTGCGGACTTCCAGGCGAAACATCAGCCATGCCCCTCCGCGCCGGTCATCATCAGCCCGAGCCGTGCGATGGTCGCATCGGCGCTGTCGAGCGTGCCGGCGATGCGGCCCTCATACATCACCGCGATGCGATCGCAGAGCACCAGCAGCTCCTCGAGATCCTCGCCGATGACGACGATGCCGCAGCCCTTGGCGCGCATGTCGAGGAACTTTTCATAGATGAAGCGGGCGGCGCCGATGTCGAGCCCGCGCGTCGGCTGCGACACGATCAGCACCTTCGGATCGAAGGCGAGCTCGCGCGCCAGCAGCGCCTTCTGCAAATTGCCGCCCGACAGCGCCCCGGCGCGGGTCATCGGCCCGGGGCAGCGTATGTCATAGGCCTTGATCTGGGCCTCGGCGAAGGCACGGATCGCATCCGGCTTGAGCAGGCCCTTGCTGCTGAACGCGGCGGTGCCGATGCGCGGCAGCACCATCGAATCGGCGAGCGGCAGGTTGGTGACCAGCCCGGTGGTCATGCGGTCTTCGGGGATACGGCCAAGGCCGAGCGCCTGCACCTCGCGCGGCGAAAACCCGGACACTTTCTGGCCGGCGATCGTCATCTGGCCGGCATTGGGCACGCGCACGCCGGAAATCACCTCCGCCAAAGCCCGTTGGCCATTACCCGAGACCCCGGCAATGCCGAGGATCTCGCCGGCGCGAACGGCAAGCGAAACGTCGCGCAACGCCGTGCCCGAATGCTGCGATGTCGAGATACCGTCGAGGGTCAGCACTGCGGCGCCGGGCGTCGATGGCCCCCTCGCCGGCGGCACGATCTCGTGGCCGCACATCAGTTGCGCCATTGCCGCCGACGTCGTGTTGGCGGGGTCATCGACGCGGCCGGCGACGCGGCCGTGCCGCAGCACCGTGCAGCGATGGGTCAGCGCCCGCACCTCGTTGAGCTTGTGCGAGATGAAGATGATGCCGAGGCCCTGCGCCGCCATCGAGCGCAGCGCCGAAAACAGCCCGTCGACCTCGCTCGGCGCCAGCACCGCGGTCGGCTCGTCGAGGATCAAGAGCCTGGCGCCGCGAAACAGCGCCTTGACGATTTCGAGCCGCTGCTGCTCGCCGACCGACAGCGCCGAGACGGGCAGGTCGGGATCGAGTGTCAGTCCATGCTGGCGGCCGATTTCCGTCAGCCGTGCCAGCCCGCCGGCACGATCGATCCGCCCCGATTTGCCTGGAATACCGATGAGCAGGTTCTCCAGCACCGTCAGCCGCGGCGCCAGATGGAAATGCTGGTGCACCATACCGATGCCGGCGGCCAGCGCATCGGCCGAACTGGTGATCCGCACCGGCAGGCCCTGGATCAATATCTCGCCGGCGTCCGGCGCATAGGCGCCGAACAGCACGTTCATCAGCGTTGTCTTGCCGGCGCCGTTCTCGCCGAGCAGCCCCAGGATCTCGCCCGGCGCGACGCTGAGATCGACGGCCTCGTTCGCCTTGACGGCGCCGAAGCTCTTGGTAATGCCGCGCATTTCGATGAGTGGGGCGGGCAAAGGAACTCCTGCGGAGAGATGGCGCGGGATCTCACCCTCCCCCCTGTGGGGGTGAGGAGCGGTGGCTGAAGGCCACGAAAAGCCAACTGCTTGGCTTTTCGAGCTACGTACGCCCTGAGCCTGCGAAGGGCCGGGCGCTAAGGCTGCCGGGTCCCCGCTGCTTCGCAGCGTCCCGGCGTTCGCTGGCCTTTCATCGTGCCACTGGCACGGTGAATTCGCCTACGGCGAACCGGCTGCTCACCCCCACAAGGGGGAGGGTAAAAATCAATCCGAAACCGGCGTGTTTTCATCCACGTCGACGCGGAAATTGCCTTCGAGGATTTCGGCCTTCTTCTTCTCGACCAGTTCCTTGACGTCGGCGGGCAGCGTCTTGTCGAACTTGTGGTAGGGCGCCAGCTGGGAACCGCCCTTAGCCATGCGCGAGAAATCGCCATAGTCCTGCGCGGTGAAGACGCCGGCCTTGACCAGCTTGATCGCCTGCTCGACCGTCGGATACATGTCCCAGACCGGGCCGGTGATGACCGTGTCGGGACCGAGGCTCGACTGGTCCGACATGTTGGAGATGGCGAGGATCTTCTTGTCCACGGCCGCTTCGATGACGCCGAAACGCTCGGCATAGATGACGTCGACACCGGCGTCGATCTGCGCGACAGCCGCTTCCTTGGCCTTCGGCGGATCGAAGAAGGAGCCGATGAAGGCGACCTTCTTCTTGATGTTGGGATTAACCTCCTTGGCGCCGGCAAAGAAGGCGTTGACCAGCCGGTTCACTTCCGGAATGCCCATCGCCGCGACGGCGCCGATCGTGCCCGACTTCGACATCTTGCCGGCGATCATGCCCGAGAGATAGGCGGGCTCATGGATCCAGTTGTCGAAGACGCCGAAATTCGGCTCGGCCGGGCCAGCGCCGGAGCCGAAAAGGAAAGCGGTCTTCGGGAACTGCTTGGCGGTGCGGCGCGATTCGCGCTCGGCGGCGAAGGCATCGCCCAGCACCAGCTGGTAGCCGCCTTGCGCATATTCGCGCATGACGCGGCTGAAATCGGCGGTCTGCACCTTCTCCGACCATTTGTACTCGATGCCGAGTTCCTTCTCGGCCTTCTGCAGGGCGACATGGATCTGGTTGTCCCATGGCTCCTCGATCGGCGTGGCGAAGATCGCCGCCACCTTCAGCTTCTTGTCCTTGGCGAAGGCTGCTCCCGGCAGCATCGCCGCAGCCAGGCCAAGCGCGCCCAGCTCCAGCACATTGCGTCGCGAAAGCCCTTCGCGTTTTATCTGGTCTCTGTTCTTCCGGTTTTCCATTGCATTCCCCTCTGCTCGACGACCGTGTCGAGCCGGCCGTTCGTGAAAATGTCAGACGGGGAACTATGGAACGGGTCCGGACTTTTGTCCACCTGGTCAAATTTGGCAGCAGAGCATTGCTCATGGTTGTAAAGCCGGGTCCAAACTCAAAGGCCAATCGCGCCAGGTTTGCGCTGCCGCTCACCTGCCTGCCGGCATCCTCTCCCCGTATAGTGACGGGGAGAGGGGCGCTGTCATCGACGGTTTCGCCAATTGTCGGCGTTGCAGAAATGGCGCCGAGATTGCGGCAAGTCCGCTTCTCCCCGTCACTATACGGGGAGAAGTGCCCGGCAGGGCGATGAGGGGCAGCGCTAACTTCGACAATTGGTAGCCTCCGCTACCGGCGGCACGATTATTTTCCTGTAGCGATTGTTTGGTCAGGCCCGTTCGAGCGCGATCGCGATGCCCTGGCCGACGCCAATGCACATGGTCGCCAGCGCATAGCGGCCGCCGCGTTCGCGAAGCTCCAGCGCTGCCGTGCCGGATATGCGGGCGCCCGACATACCCAAGGGATGGCCGAGCGCGATGGCGCCGCCATTCGGGTTGACGTGCTCGGCGTCCTCGGCGATGCCGAGCTGGCGCAGCACGGCGATGCCTTGCGAGGCAAACGCTTCATTGAGCTCGATGACATCGAACTGTTTTGGCGTCAGGCCAAGCCGCGCGCACAGCTTTTGCGTCGCCGGCGCCGGGCCGATGCCCATGATGCGCGGCGCCACACCGGCGGCTGCACCACCGAGGATGCGGGCAATCGGCGTCAGGCCATATTTTTTCACCGCAGCCTCGGAAGCAACGATCAGCGCCGCCGCCCCGTCATTGACGCCGGAGGCATTGCCGGCGGTCACCGTGCCGCCTTGCCGGAACGGCGTCGGCAATTTGGCCAGCGACTCGACCGTGGTGCCGGCACGGGGATGCTCGTCCTTCGAGACGACCACCGCTTCGCCCTTGCGCTGCGGGATCGTCACCGGAGTGATTTCCTTGGCCAGGCGGCCATTGGCCTGTGCCGCGACAGCCTTGTCCTGGCTGCGCACGGCAAAGGCATCCTGGTCGGCGCGGGACACCGAAAAATCCTCGGCGACGTTCTCGCCGGTCTCCGGCATCGAATCGACGCCATACTGCTTCTTCATCAGCGGATTGACGAAGCGCCAGCCGATGGTGGTGTCGTAAATCTCGGCGTTGCGCGAGAACGCGGTGTCGGCCTTGGGCATGACGAAGGGCGCCCGGCTCATCGACTCGACGCCGCCTGATATCATCAGCTCCGCCTCGCCGGCCTTGATGGCCCGCGTAGCGATGGTCAGCGCATCCATGCCCGAGCCGCACAGGCGATTGACGGTCGAACCCGGGACCTCCTTGGGCAGCCCGGCCAGCAACAGCGCCATGCGCGCCACATTGCGGTTGTCCTCGCCGGCCTGGTTGGCGCAGCCATAGACGACATCGTCGACCGCCTGCCAGTCGATGCCGGGATTGCGCTCGACCAGTGCCCTCAGCGGGATGGCGCCGAGATCGTCGGCGCGCACCGAGGACAGCGAGCCGCCAAAGCGGCCGATCGGCGTGCGGATGTAGTCGCAGATATAGGCCCCGGCCATGTCATGCAGCCTTTGCTTTTCCGGTTCCCTCATGCGCCGCCTTGGTGCGGGCCTGGAGGTCGCGCAACGTTGTCAGTTCGAGTTCGCTTGGCGCCGGTGTTTCGTCAAGCGCCTCGGCGAACTTTACGATCCAGCCACAGGTCTCCTGCACCTGCTGGCGCGTGACGCCTGGATGCAGCGACACCACCGTGAATTCCTTGGTCACCGGGTCCGGCTTCCAGATGGCAAGGTCGGTGATCAGCAAGGTTGGACCAGCGGTGTCGATGCCGAGCCGCTGTCGATGATCGCCGCCGTCGCCATGGCCGAAAGAGGTGAAGAAATCGATCTTCTCGACCATGCCGCGCCTGGTCTGCGCCATGGTGATGTAGATCTCCTTCGACGATGTCGCGATCTCCGGCGCGCCGCCGCCGCCGGGCAGCCGGGTCTTGGGATGGAAATAATCGCCGATGACCGTGGTGTTGATGTTGCCGAACTTGTCGAGTTGGGCCGCACCGAGGAAGCCGATCGAAATGCGGCCGCCCTGCAGCCAATAGCGGAACATCTCCGGCACCGCGACGGTGGTGACCGCGGTCTCGCACAATTCGCCGTCGCCGATCGACAGCGGCAGCACGTCAGGAGCGGTTCCGATCGTGCCGCTCTCGTAGATCAAGGTGATATCAGGCGCATGCGTCAGCCGCGCGACATTGCAGGCGGCGGACGGCGCGCCGATGCCGACAAAGCAGACATCCTCATTCCGCAGCGCGCGGCTGGCGGCGATCGTCATCATCTCGTTGGGGGTAAAGCCCAGTGGATTGTCGCTCATGCCGCTTTCCTCAAATGTTCGACACGGGCCGCGAAATCGTCGGCGCTCTTCTCGATGACGTTCGCCTGCATCCACGCCTGGAATTTGTCCCGGTCGGCGGCGATCTCGTCCCATTCCAGATAGGCGGCATTGTCACGCGCATAGTAGCCATGCGCGTAGGACGGATGCGAGCCGCCGGGCACGACGGATATCGCCGCGATCGTCCAGCGCGGCAACACGGTCAAATTGGGGTGCAGATCGTCGAAATTGTCAACCACTTCCTCGACCGTCACCACCGCGCGCTTCGCCGCCAGGACTGCTTCCTTCTGGATGCCGACGATGCCTTCGACCAGCACATTGCCTTTCCGGTCGGCCTTCTGCGCATGGATGAAGGTGACATCGGGCCGGATCGAGGGAACGGCCGCCAGCACCTCGCCGGTGAACGGACAGGTCACCGACTTGATGTTCAGATTGACCGCTGCCAGCCCGGCGCCGCGATAGCCGCGAAACACCGCGCAGGGCAGGCCGGCAGCACCCGCCTCATAGGCGTTGGCCATGCCGGCATGGCTGTGTTCCTCGATCTCGATCGATCTGGGAAAACCGTTCTCGATGGCGTCGCGGGCGCGCCGCAGCAGGCCGACGCCGGGATTTCCGACATAGGAGAAGACGATTTTCTTCGCCATGCCCATGCCGATCATCTGGTCGTAGATCAGGTCCGGCGTCATGCGGATCAGGGTCAGGTCGCGAAAACCCTGGCGGATCGCCTCATGCGCCGCCGCCGTCGGGATCAGATGGGTGAAACCCTCGAAGGCGACCGTATCGCCATTGTTCAGGTTCTCCGCAACGGCCTGTTTGAGTGGCAGGAACTTGACCATCGCATCGGCTCCGCATTGCAAAAAGTTCGTATTGCGAACATATGTTTTCTATGAGATACTTTCTACGCTAAGTGACGGCATTGAGTCAATCCAGGCGACGATGCCGCTCTGCGGAGATGAGATGGACGAAGAGGCTGCTTCCCGTGACCATGTCGGCTCGCTCGAGCGCGGCCTTGCCGTCATGGAGATCCTGGCCCGGCATCCCGCGGGCATGACGCTGACCGAGATGGCCGAGCAAGCGGGCCTGACCCGCGCCGGCGCCCGCCGCTTCCTGCTGACGCTGACCGCGACCGGCTACGCCACGCAGGCCGGCCGCGTGTTTTCGCTGTCGCCCCGCCTGCTGACGGTCGCCCGCACCTGGCTCGGCGGCGCCTCGCTGTGGAGTTTCGCCGCCCCCATCATGCGCGCAGTGGCGGCGCAGCTGAACGAGGCCTGCTCGGCGGCGATCCTGTCGGGGCAGGATGTCGTCTATGTCGCCCGCATTCCCGGCCGCCGCATCCTCAGCGTGTCGCTCGATGTCGGCACCAGGCTGCCGGCCTATTGCACCTCGATGGGACGGATCCTGCTTGCCGGCCTGACGCCCCAGGAATTGGACGCATTTCTCGGCCAGGCGACGATCGAGAGAAGGACGCCGAGGACGATCACCGACAAGCGGTTGCTAGCCGAAGCCGTCGGCAAGGCGAAGGCGGATGGCTTTGCCATCGTCGACGAGGAGTTGGAACTCGGCCTGCGCTCGATCGCCGTGCCGATCCGCGACCGGGCGGACCGCACGGTCGCGGCCATCAACGTCTCGACCCAGTCGGCCCGTTTCACCGTCGAAGAGATGGAACGGCAGATCCTGCCGGCACTGCGTGAGGCCAGGCAGCGCATCGAGGATTTCTTTGTGGTGTAGTCAGGTACTCTACCCGCTAAATCGCAACTGCCGTGGCGGCGTAAATCCATGCGTTGGCGGGACAGCACCCCCCTCTGGCCTGCCGGCCATCTCCCCCGCAAGGAGGGAGATCCGCTTTCATCCCGCCTTTCGCCAAGCTCCACCGTTGCAGGGATGAGCGCAGCGCCGAAACCGCCAATCTCCCCCCTCGCGGGGGAGATGTCCGGCAGGACAGAGGGAGGTGGGAAGGATCGCGACAGAACTATTCTTCATGTTCCATAACGATGGTCCTTTTCCCTCAATGCTTGATCCTATCGCGCATCGCGTACCACAACATGCCGAGCACATAGAGCGGGCCGCGCAGCGCCGTGCCGCCGGGGAACGGCATCGGCGTGAGTGTCGAGAACAGGTCGAGCCGTGAGGCGTCACCGGTGATCGCTTCGGCCAGGAGCTTACCCGACAGCGTCGACAGGATGGCACCCTTGCCGGAATAGCCATGCGCGAAATAGACCTCTCCGTAATGCCCGACATGCGGCAGCCGCGACGTCGTCACCGACACCAATCCGCCCCAGGCGTGATCGATGCGGCAGCCCCGAAGTTGCGGAAAGGTCTTTTCCATGTGCGGCCGCACGAACCCGGCAATGTCGGCCGGCGGCGTCGGCGTGTAGCGCTCGCCGCCGCCGAACAGCAGGCGTCCGTCCGCCGACATCCGGTAATAGTTGACCACGAAGCGGGTGTCGGACACCGCGACATTGGCCGGGATGACATTGCGTTTGCCCTCCAGCGGCTCGGTGGCAACGATATAGTTGCCGACCGGCATGATCCGGCTGTTGACCCGCGGCTCCAGCCCATGAAGCAGCGCATCGCCAGCCAGCACGACATGCTTGGCCCGGACCGAACCCTTTGATGTCGAGACCCGGATCGAAGGCTCGCGCTCGAGCCGCACCGCTACAGAGTTTTCGTGGATGGTGACGCCGGCCGCGACCGCCGCGCGGGCAAGGCCGAGCGTGTAATTCAGCGGATGCATGTGGCCGCCAAGCGGCTCGTACATGGCGCCATGATAGGGCGTGTCGACCTTGCGGCGGGCTTCCGCCGCCGACAGGATTTCGGCATGCGGGAACTTCATCACCCTGGCCAGGCACTCAGCCTCTTCCTCGAGATCTCTGAGATCGGAGCCGTTGACCGCGCCGACCAGATGACCGGTCAGCCGAAGATCGCAATCGATGGCGTGGCGCTCGATGATGTCGAGCACCAGGCCCCGCGCCTCGAAGGCAAGGTCGAACAGCGCCTTCGCCCGTTCGGGCCCGTAGAGCTTGACCAGACCCTTGGCGCCCTTGCGCAGGCCGGGGATCATCTGGCCGCCATTGCGCCCCGATGCGCCCCAACCGATCTTGCCGCCTTCGAGCAGCACCACCTTCAGGCCGCGCTCGGCGGCGTGAAGGGCGGCGGACAGGCCGGTGCAGCCGCCGCCGACCACCACCAGGTCGGCGTCGACGTCGCCCTGCAGGGCGGAATGGTCCGGCGACGGATTTGCCGTCGCGACATAGTAGGATTTGCCGATATCCAGGCCGGAATTGAAGCCCCCAGAATTCAAACTCATTTGTCACACCTTCAGCAGCAGGTGGTCGCGTTCCCAGCTCGTCACCACGCCCTGGAACAGGTCGAGTTCGACGTTCTTGACGCGCAGGTAGGTCTGGAAGAAGTCCTCGCCGAGCAGCGCCCGTACGGCGTCGCATGCGGTGAAACGATCCAGCGCCTCCTCCATGGTTTTCGGCAGCGTGCTCTTGATCTTGTAGGCATTGCCCGACGCCTCGGGCGACCGCGCCAGCTTTTGCTCGACGCCGAGATAGCCCGCCAGAAGCGACCCGGCGATCGCCAGATAAGGGTTGGAATCGGCACCGGGCAAGCGGTTCTCGACCCGCCGCGCGGCGCGGCCACCGGCCGGCACGCGCAGGCCGCAGGAGCGGTTGTCATGCGACCATTCGATATTGGCCGGCGCGCTGTGGTTCGGCCGGATGCGGCGGAACGAGTTCACGTTGGGCGCAAACAGCGGCATGATCTCGGGGACATATTTTTGCAGGCCGCCGATGAAGTGGCCGAACATTGCGGTGTCGGCATCGTCAGTGCCGGCAAACAGCGTCTTGCCGGCTTCGTCGATGACCGACATGTGCAGATGCATCGAGCTGCCCGCCTGTGCCGCGATCGGCTTGGCCATGAAGGTGGCATGCATGCCGCTTTGCTGGGCGGCCTGGCGGGTCAACCGCTTGAACAGCAGCACCTTGTCGGCCAGCGGCAGCGCATCGCCATGCAGGAAGTTGATTTCCAGCTGCGCCGTGCCCGATTCATGGATCAGCGTGTCGAGCGGCAGTCCGGATGCCGCAGCATAGTCATAGATGCGGCGGACCACCGGCTCGAACTCCTCCAGTGCCGCCATGTCATAGGGGTGCTGCACGCTCTCGGCACGGCCATTGCCGCCGACCGGTGCCGTCAACGGCCGGTCGGGGTCGGGATTGGGCGCGGTGAGATAGAATTCGAGCTCCGGCGCCACCACCGCCCGCCAGCCGCGCTGACGGTAGAGATCGAGCACCGCCCGCAGAACATGGCGCGGCGAGGCCATCCATGGCCGGTCGTCCATGTGGAAGGCATCGGAGAAGACATAGGCCTTGCCCGCACCGGCACCGGGCGCCAGGGTGAGCGTCGAAACATCCGGCACCATGCGCATGTCCGGGTCCGAGTAAGCAAAACCCTCGTCGATCGAGCCGGAATAGCGGCCGTCGATGCTGACCAGGAAGGCGCTGCTCGGCAGATAGAGCGCGCGGTCTTCCAGCGCCTTGAGGAATTTGGCCGTCGGCAAGGCCTTGCCGCGCAGGACGCCGTTCAAGTCCGGCACCAGGCATTCGACCTCATTGATGCCATGCTGGGCCAGCCAGGCCTTGGGGTCGTTTCCGTTGAAAAGCGAGGTGTTCGTCGTGTTCATGTCAGGCATTTCGTTCATGTCCGTATCAGAGAGAGTATGGCTTGCGCGGCCACGTCCGTTCCGGGTGTCAGCGCCATATGGGCTGCATTGTCCCTGAGGCGGGCGCGCATTGCGTCATCGGCCAGCAGGCCGAGAATGGCTCTCTCCAATACTCCTTCGGTCCAGCCATCACGGCCGATATGGTTGCCGACGCCGGTCTCCTCGGCGCGTCGGGCATTGTCGTGCCCGTCCCAGCAATAGGGCATGATCAGCGACGGCACGCCGAAGCGAAGCGCTTCGCAAAAGCTGTTGTTGCCGCCATGGTGGATGAACAGGTCCGACTTCGCCACCACCGAGGGCTGCGGAAACCAGGCGTCGAGATAGACATTGTCCGGCACCGCGCGATAGGCGTCGCGCAGCCCGCCGGCATTGACGATGAAGCGCGCCGGCAGCCTGTCGAACACGGCCAGCATGCGCTCGATCAGGCCGACATCCATGGCGCCGAGACTGCCGAAGCTGAGATAGACCAGCGGACCGCCATTGCGCGGAAACACCGGCACTTCGAACGGCCCTTCCGAACGCACGCAGCCTTCGAGATAGACGAAGCGGGCCGGGTCGAGCGGCTCGGCGCGCTCGCGGCGCACGATCGTCGGCGTCAGCAGCAGGTTGAGATCGGGAGAGGTTTCCAGGAACAGGCCCTTCGGCAACGGCGCCAGGCCGGCATCGGTCCGGAAGCGGTTGAAGCGATCATGCGCCGGCGCCGAGGCCCTGAGATAGCGGGCCTCGAACGCCGCGCGTTGCGGGTCATCGGCGCCGAGGCCCGACAGATACGGTGGCACCCGCGCGTCAGGAAGCTCGGTCTCGGCGCAAGAGACGGCACGCACCCACGGGCAGCCGGCGGCAGCTATCGCCGGGAACATGATGACATTGTCGAGCACCACCGCATCCGGCTTCAACCGCGCCAGCAATTGGCGCAGCGGCGCCTCGGCGTTGACCGCGGTATCGACGATCGCTTGCCAGGTCGGCGCGACATAGGTTTCGAGCTGGTCGATCGGGCTCAGCCTGAAATGCGGCAGATGCCTGCGCACGAACGCCTGCCAGTAGCTCTGGCGCTCGCTGTCGGACAGCGGCTCGTCGGTCGGCAATTGGTATTCCTGGAAACCATAGTCGGCAAACACGCCGGAAAAACCGGCATGGCAGATGAAGACCGGCCGGGCGCCTTTGGCACGCAAGGCCTGCGCGATGCCGACGCAATTCAACGCCGCGCCGAAACTGGCTTCGGGAAACAGCGCGATGGTCGGGCTGGCTTTGCGCGTCAATTAATCCTCGTCAATCCGGCCGGCTGATCATGCCGAACAGGGCGGGAGCCCCGCGACTGGCCGCTTGCGGTCGCTGGTTGCGGGAGAGCCGCAGGTGAATGCGAAGCAGATCGGCCGCCACCTCATACTGCCGGCTTTCAAGATGGTCGAGTATATTCAGGTGCTCGCGCAGCGACTGCCGCAACCGGAAGACGTTGACGCCGGCATAGATGCCCGGCAGCCGGCGCAGCCTGAGGTGATCGGCCAGCGCGTCGGTGATGAAGCGGTTGGCGCAGCCTTCCGCCAGCATGCCGTGGAAGTCGATGTCCAGCCGCTGGAACTCGCGCGTGTCGAATGCGGCGTCCGGCAATGCCAACAGCGCTTCCATACCCAGGCGCAACGTCGCCGCGCGTGCACCGTCCAGCCGGAAGCCTGATGTCAGGATAGCGGCGGGCTCCAGCAGCAGGCGAAATTCATAACTTTCGCCTTGCGCCTCCGGATCATCAGGCGTGCGGCGGAAAAGCCAGGACTGGCCGGGCGCGCGATCCAGCAGATTCTCTTCCGTCAGTTTGTTGAGCGCTTTTAGTACCGTCTTTCGTTCGGCACTGTACCGCCGCATCAGTCCCGCGACGGTCACAGTCTGGTCCAGCCGCCGCGCTGAGCGGTCACGCAGGATCGCCTCGGCAAGCTCGTCCTCCTCGGTAAGAGGCAATTCAGCGGCAATAGCCGGCTGGGTCGTGAGGTCGATGGCCAGGTGATAACCGGAATCCGCCTGCCAACGCACGACGCCCTGTTCCGCGAGCAGGCTGAGTGCTGCCCGCACCGGCGTGCGCGAGACATTGCACAGCGAGGCGATCTGCTGCTCCGGAAGGCGTGCGCCGGGCTCGAAGCCGCGCTGCCGCGCCACATCCAGGATGCGCTGCGCCAGATCGAGATGGTTGGTGCGAGGTCGTCGGGCTGCGGCTTGCATGACAATGCTCGTGAACGGACGTGACCTATATGCTTTGACCGATCGGCCTGGCGGACGCAATCGGC
This sequence comes from Mesorhizobium calcicola, assembly GCF_042682105.1. Taxonomy (NCBI): domain Bacteria; kingdom Pseudomonadati; phylum Pseudomonadota; class Alphaproteobacteria; order Hyphomicrobiales; family Phyllobacteriaceae; genus Mesorhizobium; species Mesorhizobium calcicola. The sequence continues at coordinate 47,009 of NZ_JBHUGY010000009.1, read as the reverse complement.
CAGATTCCTCTTGCCTGGCAAATTATGGATTGACGTACTTTTTTCTGCAATAGTACTGTCAGGATAATCGGCGATAAAAAGACCGAGGGAACAGGATCGAGGCCAGCGGCATGGGTCGCGGCCGGCGAATGAATTCGACGATCAACCAGAATGGGAACCTGTCATGACCGCCACGACCTTCCTGCGGCACCGTTGCCTGAAGATGCCGTCAATCGCACTCGGCCTGGCCTTGGCGCTGTCGGCGCCGGCGGCCGCAGCCGACCTCGTCATTTCCAACTGGGACGGCTACATGGCGCCCGACGCCATGGCCGCTTTCAAGACCGCCACCCGGGTTTCCGGCGAAGTGGTCGTTCATGCCACCAATGAAGAGATCATGGGCAAGCTCATCGCCGCCGGCGGCAAGGGCTATGACGTGGTCTTCGTTTCGTCGCCCTTCGCCGAGGTGCTGAACAAGCTCGGCCTGACCGAGCCGATCGACCACGCCAAGGTCCCCAACCTCGCCAACCTCTATCCCGAAGCGACCAAGCTGCCGCATGATGTCGGCAACAATTTCTCCGTCCCCTACACCTGGGGCACGACAGGCCTCTGCTACCGCTCCGACCTGGTCAAGGTGGCGCCGACCAGCTGGAGTGACCTTCTCGCCCCCTCCGACGACCTCAAGGGCAAGACCACCATGTTGGCGACCGACCGCTGGCTGCTGGCCGCCGGCCAGCTCGACAAGGGCTTTTCGGTCAACGAGACCGATCCGGCCAAGCTGGCCGAGGTCAAGGACCTGCTGATCTCGGCCAAGAAGACCCTGCTCGCCTATGACGACACCACCTTCTATTCTAAGCTGGTTTCGGGCGAGGCGCTGATGGTGCAGGCCTGGGACGGCTGGTGCAATTACGGCATCGCCGAGAAGCCCGAGATCAAATACGTCATCCCCAAGGAAGGCTCCGACCTGTGGGTCGACACGATGGTGGTGATGAAGGCCTCCGCCAACAAGGACGCCGCCTTCCAGTTCATCAACTTCATGCTCGACGCCAAGAACCACGCCTGGGCGGCGCAGAACATCGACTACAAGGTGCCGAACAAGCCGGCGATGGAAAGCCTGCCTGCCGATTTCCTGGCAAAATTCCCCAATATGGCGATGCCGGTGGCCGACCTCGTCAAGTTCGAGCAATTGCGTGACGTCGGCGACGCCCAGCGCGACTATTCGAAGATCGTCAGCGAGATCAAGGCCGCGCAGTAAACGGCGTCAAACCAGACATCACGGCCGGCGGCGCTTCTGCTGTCGGCCTTGAGTGGTCCCCGAAAACATTGTCCCAGACCCGACTTCGCTCCTCACTCCTGATGGCCCCGGCGCTGGTCTGGCTGACCGCGCTGATGGTGGTGCCGTGCGCGCTGGTGCTGGCGCTCGCCTTCTTCCGGCGCGGCATCTATGGCGGCATCGAATACACCTTCACGCTGGAGAATTTCGGGCTGGTGTTCGATCCACTCTATGCCGGCATCTTCCTCAACTCGGCACGTATCGCCAGCACGGCGACGCTGATCGCGGTGGTGATCGGCTATGCCGCCGCCTATGCCATATCAGCCACGCCACGCCGTCTGCAGCCGGTGTTCCTGTTCTTCGCCGTGTTGCCGTTCTGGTCCAACTACCTGATCCGCACCTATGCCTGGATCGTGCTGCTCAACCGCGAGGGCCTGATCACCCAGCTGTTGCGCTGGTTCGGCTACGCCGGCGAGCCGCCATCGATGCTCTACACCGAAGGCGCGGTCATCGCCGGCCTGGTCTACAACTACCTGCCCTTCGTCATCCTCGCCTGCTACGCGCCGCTGTCGCGGCTCAATCCGGAACTCGCCGAAGCCTCGCGCGACCTCGGCGCGTCCGCCCTCACCACCTTTCGCCGCGTCATCCTGCCGTTGACCGTGCCAGGCATCGCCGCCGGCGCGGTCTTCGTCTTCGTGCTGTCGATCGGCAATTTCGTTACGCCTGCGCTGCTCGGCGGCGGCCGCTTCCAGATGATCGGCAATCTCGTCTACGACCAGTTCCTGACCGCCAATGACTGGCCGTTCGGCGCGGCACTGGCGATGGCGCTGATCGCTATCATGCTGCTGGTGCTGATGGCACAGGCGCTGGCCGCCGACCGCGCCGCGGGCCGCGCCGCACAGACCGCAGGAGGCGCCGATGGCTGAGCGCTCTCCCGCCACGCGGCGCACGCTCTGGCTCGTGTTGAGCCTCGTCTTCGCCTTCCTCTATATCCCGATCGCCGTGCTGGTGGCGCTGTCGTTCAACGAAGGCGGGCTGCCGACGGCATGGTCCGGCTTTTCGCTGAAATGGTATGTCTCGCTGGCCGGCAATTCCGCGATCCTGTCCGCCGCGCTCAACACGCTGATCGTGGCGCTGGTCTCGACCGCCATCGCCACGCTGCTCGGCACGCTGCTGGCGATCGGCGTCGAGATGCGCCGGCACCATGGCAAGGGCCTCGAGGCGCTGATCTTCGCGCCGATGATCATCCCCGACATCGTGCTGGCGATCGCGCTGCTCTCGTTCTTCTCCATGCTCAACCTGACCATGGGCCTGCACACCATCATCCTGGCCCATGTCGTCTTCAATCTCGCCTTCGTCTGTTCGGTGGTGCGTGCCCGGCTGAAGAGTTTCGACTGGTCGATCGTCGAGGCCTCCGCCGACCTTGGCGCCTCCGCGCTCACCACCTTCCGGCGGGTGACATTGCCGGTCATCGCGCCGGCGGTGATCGCCGGCGCGCTGCTTGCCTTCACGCTCTCCGTCGACGAGTTCATCATCGCCTTCTTCACTGCTGGCGCCGGTCGCGCCTCGACCACGCTGCCGATGCAGATCTACGCGATGATCCGCTTCGGCATCACGCCGGAGATCAATGCGCTGGCAACCATCGTCATGGCGGTCTCGATCACCGCGCTGACCCTGTCGCAGCGGCTTAACAGGGGAATCATCGGCCAATGAGCGAACCGCGCACGCTGCTGGCCATCGATCAAGTGTCGAAGAATTTCGGCCAGGTGACGGCTGTCGACGGCATCTCGCTCGATATCCGCGAGAACGAATTCTTCGCGCTGCTCGGACCGTCCGGCTGCGGCAAGACCACGCTGCTGCGCATGCTGGCCGGCTTCGAGACGCCCAGCGACGGCCGCATCCTGCTCGACGGCCGCGACATCGCCAGGACCCCGCCCAACAAGCGGCCGGTCAATCTGATGTTCCAGTCCTACGCGCTGTTTCCGCATATGAGCGTCAGGGCCAATGTGTCCTACGGCCTGGAAATGGAGCGTTTGCCGGCTAGCGAAATCCGCTCGCGCGTCGATGCCATCCTGGCGACGACCGAACTCGTTTCCTTCGCCGACCGCAAGCCGGAGCAATTGTCGGGCGGCCAGAAGCAGCGCGTCGCGCTAGCTCGCGCGCTGGTCAAGCGGCCGCGCCTGCTGCTGCTCGACGAGCCGCTCGGTGCGCTCGACAAGAAATTGCGCGGCGCCATGCAGCTGGAGCTGAAGCGCCTGCAGCACGAGGTCGGCATCACCTTTGTCATCGTCACCCACGACCAGGAAGAATCGCTTGTCATGGCCGATCGCATGGCGGTGCTGAAAGACGGCAGGCTGCTGCAGTGCGACACGCCGCATGCGATCTACGAGCATCCCGCCGACCGTTTCGTCGCCGACTTCATCGGCGTGATGAATTTCGTCCCGGGCAAGGCCGCCGCCGATGGCGTCATGGCAAGCAATGGCTCTCGGATCGCCGGCAAGATTCGCGCCACGCTGACGCCTGGTGCGGCCGCTGTGGCTTCGGTGCGGCCCGAGCGCATCCGGCTGTTTCCGTCCGCGGAGACCGCCAATCGGACTACCGGCACGGTCGAGGCACTGGCCTATCAGGGTCTCGACCTGCAGCTGCATGTCCGCACCCCCCTGTCGCCGAAACCGTTCCTGGTGCGGGTCACCGCCGACGCCGCCGACCGCCGGCCGGTGTCGTCAGGCGATCAGGTCGAACTCGGCTGGGACGCCGCCGATGTCAGAATTTTCGCAGAGTGAAGGAGACGCCTGATGGCGCAGAAGACGATCGCGTTTTTTCCCGAAGCGGCTTACGGCCCGGCGCTCAATTCCGTCGGCATCGGCCAGGCGGTCGAGGCGCGCGGCCACAAGGCGGTGTTCCTGTCCGATCCCGGCTTCGTCGACGTCTACAAAAGCTACGGCTTCGAAGCCCATCCGGTGAACCTGTCCGAACCGATGCCGCCCGAGCAGATGGCCAAGTTCTGGGAGGACTTCATCAACGGCCACATCCCGAACTTCCGCAAATCACCCTACGACCAGGTCGACAACTACGTCAAGGATTGCTGGACGGCGATCGTCGACAGCGCCAAATGGGCGCAGAAGGACCTGCCGCGCGTTCTGGCCAGCATCAAGCCGGACGTGATCTGCGTCGACAACGTGATCCTGTTCCCGGCAATCAAACAGTTCGGCAAGCCTTGGGTGCGCGTCATCTCCTGCTCGGAAAACGAGATCGAGGACGAGGACATCCCGCCGCATCTCTCCGGTTGCGGCGAGAACGACCATGCCGGCCACGAGCGCTACCGCGACCATTTCAACGCGGTGATCAAGCCGATCCATGACGACTTCAACAGCTTCCTCACCGCCAACGACGAGGCGCCCTATCCGATCGGCCAGTTCTTCGAGGCCTCGCCCTATCTCAACCTGCTGCTTTACCCCGAGGCGGCAAAGTTCAAGCGCCGCCATCCGCTCGACCCGGCAAAGTTCCAGTATCTCGAAGGCTGCGTGCGGCAGGAGAAGCCTTATACGGTGCCGGCCTTCGCGAAAAACAATGACGGGCCGCTGCTCTATGTTTCCTTCGGCAGCCTCGGCGCCGGCGATGTCGATCTGCTGAAGCGCATCATCGCGACATTGGGCAAGACCCGCTACCGCGCGCTGGTCAATGTCGGTGGCTACAAGGACCAGTACACGGACGTGCCGGGCAACGTCATCGTCGAAAGCTGGTTCCCGCAGCCCTCGGTCATCCCGCAGGTCGATGCGGTCATCCACCATGGCGGCAACAACTCGTTCACCGAGTGCCTCTACTTCGGCAAGCCGGCGATCATCATGCCCTATGTCTGGGACGGCCACGACAACGCCACCCGCGTCGAGGAAACCGGCCACGGCTTCGGCATGCCGCGCTACGACTGGAACGATGCCGAGCTGGTCGCCAGGATCGAAGCCTGCCTGACCGATCCGAAGATGAAGGCCAAGCTGGCGAAGACCTCGGCGCAGATGCACGCGCCGAACGGTCCGGAGAAGGCGGCTGGACTGTTGGAGAAGCTGCTATGACCTCCTCCGCACCGCACCTCCACCAGGCCTCGACCCGCACCGACCTCGTCGACTGGGGCGCGCAGCCGGATGCCTTGGAGGGCGCGTCCCACTCCACCGGCAGGCTGGTGCACAAGGGACCGAACAACCAGCCGGAATCCGGCATCTGGGTCTGCACGCCCGGGCGCTGGCGTCTCAGCATCCCGCGCGATGAATTGTGCCATTTCGTCGCCGGCCGCGCGACCTACCGGTCGGATGTCGGCGAAGTGATAGAAATCTCCGCGGGAACCGTGGTCATGTTCCCCGCCGGCTGGACGGGCGAATGCACGGTGCACGAGACCATGCGCAACGTCTACATGCTGGCCTGACACTTCATAGGAGCAAGACATGTCGACACCGCATTGGCCGAAGGCCTCGGCCGTGGAACTGGAGGATTGGGGCGCGGACAGCAACACGCTTGCCGGGGCACCGCGCGCCTCCGGCAAGATCCTGTCGCAAAACCCGGACGGATCGAGTGAATGTGGCCTGTGGTCGTGCACGCCGGGCACCCGCAAGGTCACCTTTGCCGCCGACGAATTCTGCCATTTCCTGTCGGGACGCGGCAGCTATATCCATGAGAACGGCGAGCAGATTCCGGTCGAGGCCGGCACGCTGGTGTTCTTCCCCGCCGGCTGGACCGGCATCTCCATCATCACCGAAACGCTGACCAAGGCCTTCATGTGCCGGTGAGCACCAAGGCCATTCTAAGGAAATCGATATGACAACGCCCATCATGAAATCGCCGCTCGCCATGTCAGACCTCGTCGACTGGGGCGTCATCCCGACGATGATCGAGGGCGAATCCCACACCTCGGGCAAGCTGCTGTACAAAGGGCCTGAGGGTCGTTCCGAATGCGGCCTGTGGGTCTGCACGCCAGGCAAATGGCACTGCCACGTCACCCGCGACGAGTTTTGCCACTTCCTCGAGGGCCGCTGCACCTATGTCCATGAATCCGGCGAGGTCATCGAGATCGAGCCCGACACCGCGGCCTTCTTTCCGCAGGACTGGAAAGGCGTCTGCACCGTCCATGAGACCATCAAGAAGGTCTACATGATCCGCTGAGCCTTTCCGACAATTCTACCCTGCCGGACACCTGACGCGGCTTTCTGCGCTCCGATTCTCGAAATCCGCGCCATTTGGCTCGGCAGGGCGAATTCTCAAAAGGCTCCATCCGTGGAGAGGACAAAAATGCATTTCTCCCCTGACCGGCCGGCGTTCTTCGTCAATCCGGACTACCAACCGATGGCCGGCGCGACGAAGCCGGTGATCGATCCGGCGACGCTCGAAACGGTCGGCGCGATCGCCACAGCAAGTGATGGTGAGATCGATGCCGCGCTGACAGCGGCGACCAAGGCGCAGGCCGCCTGGAAAAAGCTCGACGCCAAGAGCCGGGCAAGGCATCTGCATGCCGTCGCCAACGCCATCGAGGTGGCCGACTTCACGCACTGTGCCGAGCTGATGGTGCGCGAGATGGGCAAGCCCTATCCCGAAGCCATCGGCGAGATCGCCAATTGCGCCCCGATCTTCCGCTACTACGCCGAGATGGCGCGCGACGATGCCGGCAAGATCGCCGGCGCGACGCAGGCCGGCTCGTTCCAATACGCGCGCTACGAGCCTTACGGTGTCTCCGTCCACATCATGCCCTTCAACTTCCCGATCCTGCTGATGTGCTGGACGGTCGCCGCCTCGCTTGCCGCCGGCAATGCCTGCATCATCAAGCCGGCCGAGGCGACGACGCTGTCGACATCAGACTACATGACCGTCTTCCGCTCGCTGCCCGAGGGCCTGGTCTCCTGCCTGCCCGGCGGTGCGGCCACGGCGCAGGCGCTGATCGCTTCCGAACGCACCCATGCCGTCGCCTTCACCGGCTCGGTCGCCGCCGGCAAGGCAGTGGCGGTGGCCTGCGCCGAACGCATGAAGCCGTGCGTCATCGAGGCCGGTGGCAGCGATCCGCTGATCATCAGTCAACATGCCCCGCTCGATGTCGCGGCAGCCGGCAGCGTCACCGCTGCCTTCCACCTCACCGGCCAGGTCTGCACCTCGGCCGAGCGCTTCTTCGTCGTCGACGCCGTGCATGACCGCTTTGTCGACCTGTTCGCCGAAAGGACACGCGCGCTTCGCATCGGCAACGGGCTGGACAAGACCGAGATCGGCCCGCTGGTCAGCGAGGCGGCCCGCGCCAAAGTCATGCGGTTGGTCGACGATGCGATCGCGCATGGCGCCCGGGCGGTTACCGGCGGGCGCATCCCGCCGGCGCACAACACAGGCTGGTTCTACGAGCCGACCATCCTCACCGGCGTCACTCCTGACATGGCGATCGTGCGCGAGGAGTGCTTCGGCCCCGTCGCGGCGATCTGCCGGGTCAGGGACTTCGACGAGGCGATCCGGCTTGCCAATGACAGCCCGTTCGGGCTCGGCGCCTCGGTGTTCACCACCGATCTCGCCGAAGCGCATGAAGCGGCCGAACGGCTCGAGGCCGGCATGGTCTGGGTCAACAATCCGCTGATCGACAATGACGCCCTGCCCTTCGGCGGCTGGAAAGCCTCGGGCCTCGGCCGCGAGCTTGGACGCCAAGGGCTCGATGCGTTTCGCCGCTCGAAGATGGTCATCATCGACCATAGGCCGGCCATCCAAGGATGGTGGTACCCCTACCCCGACAGCTGGTTCCGCGAAACCGGCGGTCGCAAACATGTCTGACAGGAGCGGCGCGCGGCAACGCCGCGCGCTTCACATGCCCTTGTGCTTCGAATGGCGCAATCAGGCTGTTGCGGCACCTTCCCAGGAACCGGTCTCGGCCATTTGCCTGAGCAGCGGAGCCACCTCGAAAACGGGCTTGCCGGTGCGCTGGTGCCAATACTCGAGCCGGTCGATGATCTTGGCCACCCCTTCAAGTCCGGCCCAGAACATCGGGCCGCCCTTGCCGACGGGAAAGCCGTAGCCGTTCACCCAGACGACATCGATGTCTGACGCGCGGGCGGCGATCCCTTCCTCCAGAATCTTGGCGCCCTCGTTGACCAGGGGGTAGAGCGTGCGCTCGATGATTTCTTCCGCGCCGATCGCCCGCGGCGCGATGCCCTTCTCGGCCGCCTTGTCGCGGATCAGCGCCTCGACTTGCGGATCGGCGACCGGCGTGCGCGCGCCAGCCTCGTAGAGATAGAAACCACGGCCGGTTTTCTGGCCGAAACGCCCTTGTTCGCACAGCGTATCGGCGATCACGGCCGTCTGGCCGCGCGCCTTGCGGTTGCGCCAGCCGATGTCGAGGCCGGCGAGATCGCCCATCTGGAACGGACCCATCGGCCAGCCGAAATCGGTGAACGCCTGGTCGATCTGGCGCGGCGTCGCCCCTTCGAGCAGAAGCGCCTCGGATTCGGCGCCACGCGCGGCCAGCATGCGGTTGCCGACGAAGCCGTGGCAGACGCCGACGACGACAGCCACCTTGCCGATCCGCCGCGCCAGGTCGACGACGCTCGCCAGCGCATCGGGCGCGGTCTTGGCGGCGCGGACGATCTCCAAGAGCTTCATGACATTGGCCGGCGAGAAGAAATGCAGGCCGAGCACATCGCGCGGCCGCGAGATCGAGGCGGCGATTTCGTTGATGTCGAGATACGAGGTGTTGGTAGCGAGGATGGCGCCGGGCCTGGCCACCGCGTCGAGCTTGCCGAACACGTCTTTCTTCACCGCCATGTCCTCGAACACCGCCTCGACGATCAAGTCGCAATCGCCGAGATCGGCATAGTCGGTGGAGCCCTTGAACTGGGCGAGCCGCTGGCGCCTGGCAGCTTCGGTCAACGATCCCCGCGTGACGGAAACGGCATAGTTCTTGTCGATGGTCGCCAGCCCGCGCTGCAGCGCTTCCTGGCTGGTTTCCAGCAAGATGACGGAGTAGCCGCCATTGGCGAACGCCATGGCGATGCCGCCGCCCATCGTGCCGGCGCCGATGACGCCGACGCGGGCGATCCTGCGCTTGACGATATCCTTGCCGGGAACCTTTGCCGCCTCACGTTCGGCGAAGAACAGATGGCGCTGCGCGCGCGATTGGTCGCCGGCGACGAGCTTCATGAACAGCGCACGCTCCGCGGCGAGCGCCTCATCGAAGTGCAGCGTGACGGCATTGCGCACCGCCTGCGCGCAGGCGATCGGCGCTTCGAGGCCGCGTGCCTTCCTGGCAAGGTCCGCCGCCTCGGCGTCGAAGGCCGCCAGGTCGGTTGCCTTGAGCCCTTCATCGCGATCGCGCACCGGCGTGAAGGGACCACCCTTGCGGGCTATTTCCCTGGCGAAGTTCACGGCATGCGTGGTCAGAACTCCCTCGAAGACGGCATCGACCAGACCGGTGGCATGCGCCTCTTCAGCACCGATCGGCGAGCCGGACACGATCATCTGGAGCGCCTTCACCGCGCCGACCAGGCGCGGCAGCCGCACCGTGCCGCCACCGCCCGGCAGCAGCCCGAGTTTCACCTCGGGAAGGCCGAGCTTGGCGCCGGCGTCAGTAACGCGAAAATGGCAACCAAGCGCCAGTTCAAGGCCGCCGCCAAGCGCGGTGCCGTGAATGGCGGCGACGGTCGGCTTGGCGATGGTCTCCAGCATGGCAACGAGGGCACGCAGTTCGGGCTGCTGCACCGGCTTGCCGAATTCGGTGATGTCGGCGCCGGCAACGAAAGTCCGGCCGGCGCAAGCGATGATGATTGCCGCGACCGACGCATCATCCCGCAAGTCGAGGAGAGCCTGCATCAGCGGCTCGCGGACGTGGAAGCTCAGCGCGTTGACCGGCGGATTGTCGATGGTGACGATGGCGACATCGCCGTCGCGGCTGACCTGCAGGAAATCGGACAAACAAAAACCTCCCAGCAATGGTGAGCGGCTAGAGCATGATGCCGAAAAAGCGGTTTTCGGACGACATCATGCTCTATGTCTTTGAGTCAGACCGCGCGAACGGGATTTACAGCGCCAGGACACGGATTGGAACCGGATGCTGGCCTGGCACAATGATTACCGACCTCGATGTGCGTGGCGTCAGCGCAGCGCCTTCTGCCCGCCCGCGGCGGTGATGACGCCGACGATGATCAGCCCCGTCAGCAGCAGCCGCACGCCAGCACTGACGCCGAACGTGTTGAGCATGGTCAAAAGCAGCACCAGGAACAGCGCCGCGCCCCAGACACCGGGCACATTGGCCTTGCCGCCGGCCACCGACGTGCCGCCGATGACGACGACCGCGATCGAGGCCAGCAGATATTCGTTGCCGATATCGACATTGGCGCCCCGGAAATAGCCGGCGAGCAGTGCTCCGTCGATGCCGCCGAGCGCGCCCGACAGCGTATAGGTGAGGAAGCGGATGCGGCCGACATTGACGCCGGCGAGCCATGCGGCGCGGATGTTCTGGCCGATGGCCAGCACCGAACGGCCATAGATCATCCGCTGCAGCGCGATGGCCGCACCGATGGTGAACAGCACGGTGAGGATCGCCAGCACCGGAATGCCCAGCAGCTGCCGGTTGGCGAAATCGGCGAAGCCGGGCGGCGGCTTGATCTGCAGCCCGCGTCCGTAGCTGATGTCGATCGACTGGATGATGAAGCTGGCCGACAAAGTGGCGATGATCGGCGGGATGCGCAGTGCCCAGATCAGCAGATAGTTGGCGGCGCCGATCGCCGCACCCGTGGCGAGGGCCGCCAGCAGCCCGACCGCGATCATGGCATCGCTGCCGTCCATCACCTTCATGGCGACGGCGCTGGCAAGGCCGATATTGGCCGGCAAAGACAGGTCGACATTGCCCGGCCCGAGCGTGATGACGAACATCTGGCCGACGCCGACGATGACGGTGAACACCGCAAGCGAGAGCGCTGCCGTGACCATGCCGCCGGCGCCATAGCCGCCGGTGAAGGCGATCGTCGCCAGCCACACCAGCAGCGCGCCGAGGAACGACCAGATCCAGGGTTTGGCAAGCAGTGGTTTCAACGCGGCCATGGCTACCTCTCCCTGCGGCTGATCAGGACGCGGGCCGCCAGCACGATGATCAGGATGGCGCCATTGGCGGCGACCTGCCAGTCGGGCGGAATGTGCATGAAGGTGAGCAGCGGCGAGGCGGCGAGCGCCAGCGTCAGCGCGCCGATCACCGCGCCGATCGGCGACACCCGGCCGCCGACGAACTCGCCGCCGCCGAGGATGACGCCGGCGATCGCCAGCAGCGTATAGCCATTGCCGATATTGGCATCGGCCGAGGTGGTGATGCCGATCAGCGCCATGCCGGACAGCACGCCGAACAGGCCGGCCAGCGAAAACAGCACGATCTTGGTCCTGAGCAGCGACCAGCCGGCGCGCCCGAGCGCCGCCGGATTGCCGCCGGAGCCGCGCAGGATCACGCCATAGGACGTACGCATCAGGCCAAAATGGACGATGAGGCCGATCAGCAGCGCGGCGATGATCGGGAATGGCACGAAAGGCGGCTTGAAGGCCATGAACGCCAGCAGCCAGTCCGGCGCCTTGCCGCCCGGTTTGGGCAGGACGAGGATGGCGAGCCCCTGCCAGACGAAGCTCATGCCCAGCGTCACCACGATCGAAGGCAGGTTGCGCAGATGGATCAGCGCGCCGAGCAGCGCATAGACGCCGATCGACCCCAGCAGGATGACAACACCGACAAGCGGCGCGTCCTTCAGCCATGTCGCGGTGACGCAGCCGACAAAGCCGACGAAGGTGCCGATCGACAGGTCGAGCTCGTTGCCGGCGATGACGAACATCTGCGCGATCGTCGCCAGCGCGATCGGGATCGCCAGGTTCAGCATCAGGTTGAAGCCGAAATAGCTGATGGCGCGCGGGTTGAGCCAGGCGATGGCGAGCAGCACCAGCGCCAGTGACAGCGCCGGCAGCAGGCCGCGCAGCAGGCGGGCACGCGCCAGCGCGCCACGCTCGGCGGAGCTCTTGGCGGCGGTATCGAGGCTGGCGGCCGTCATCTCAGGCCGCATCGCCGAACGAGGACTGGATGATCTTCTCTTCGGTCAGTTCGTCGCGGCGCAGATTGGCGACGATACGGCCGTTCTTGAAGACATAGATATGGTCGCAATTGTCGAGCTCTTCGGTTTCCGTCGTGTACCAGAGGAAGGTGCGGCCGCGGCTGGCCTCTTCGCGGACGAGCTCATAGACCTCGAGCTTGGTGCCGATATCGACGCCGCGCATCGGATCGTCCATCAGCACGATCCCGGCGTCGGAGCCAAGTGCGCGGGCAAACAGCGCCTTCTGCTGGTTGCCGCCCGACAGCGAGAAGATGTTGTTGTTCATGTCCGGCGTGCGGATGCCGATCTTCTTCTGCCAAAATGAAGCAAGCTCGGCCTCGCGCTGCGGCGAGATCAACAGCCCGTTGCGCAAACGCGCCAGCGAGCGGATGCCGATGTTCTCAGTGATCGACCATTGCGGAAAAATGCCATCCGCCTGGCGGTCGCCGGCTACCAGCGCCACCGGCGCGGTGACCTCGATGCCGGCCTTGGCGCGCGATGCAGCGGCGAAGATCGCCAGCAGCAGGTCGGTCTGGCCGTGGCCAGCCAGTCCGGCAAGGCCGATGATCTCGCCGCCACGGGCGACAAGGTCGGTGCCGTCCTTCTGCCCGGCAGGACGCGCCCGAACCCGCAACGGACTGGCCCCAGGCTTGGCGTCGGCGACCTGCGCCGCGATCTTCTGGCGCGCTTCCGCTCCGCCCATTGCTGTCACCAGCCGGTCGCGGTCGAACGCACCGGCAGCGTCGGCGACAACCACCTTGCCGTCGCGCATCACCACGATGCGGTCCGCATTCCGCAGCACCTCGCCCAGCACATGCGAGATCAGGATGCAGCTTTTGCCGCCGGCGACGAAGCGGCGCACGAAGGCCAGCAGCTGGCCGGCCGTATGGGCATCGAGCGACGAGGTCGGCTCGTCGAGGATGACGAGGTCGAGCCGGTCCTGCGTCACCGTGAAGGCGCGCGCCACCTCGACCATCTGGCGGCGGCCGATCGACAGGTCGCCGACAATGTCGGCCGCCGAGATGCTGTGGCCCGGAAAGATCTCGTCGAGCTTGGCGGCGATCAGCTCGGCCGCCTTGCGCCGCCAGCCGAAGCCGCGCAGCGAAGCGTGGTTGATGCGCGTGTTCTCGGCGACGCTGAGATTGGGGCACAGCGACAGTTCCTGGAACACGCAGCGTATGCCGAGCTGTTGCGCCCGCGACACCGAGTAATTGTCCTCGACGGTGCCATGCACGCCGATCTGGCCGCTGTCGGGCATCAGCGTGCCCGCCACCATGTGCATCAGCGTCGACTTGCCGGCGCCATTGTGGCCGACGAGGCCGACGCACTCGCCGGGTCCAACGTGAAAATCCACGCCGCCCAGCGCGCGAACGGCGCCGAAATGTTTTTCGGCGCCGTTCAGTCTGAGGATGTCAGCGTTCCCTGCAGCCATGCTCAACGATATCCGCTCGGCGATATGGACGGCAACGCTTTTGCCACGCTCACTTGATGTTGGCTTTGATGGCCGCGATCGCGTCCTCTTGCGTGTATTCATGGCTGGCGACGCCGCCCTTGGGGATCTTCGGCAGTGCGGCCTCGAAATCGTCCTGGGTGAAGGCCAGATACGGCACCAGCAGATCGTGCGGGATGTCGGTGCGGCCGTCGAGCACCTGCTGCGCCACCCAGAAGGCCAGCGACGACACGCCCGGCGCGATCGACGCCGACCAGGTCTTGTAGCCGTCCTTGTCCTTCTGTTCCTTCCACCACTGCAGCTCATCCTGGCGGTTGCCCATGATGATGGTCGGGCGCGGCTTGCCGGCGGCGGCGAAGGCCTGTGCCGCGCCATAGCCGTCGCCGCCCTGATCGACGATGCCGACGACGTCAGGCAGCGACGGCAGGATGGTCGCGACCGCCTTCTGCGCCGTCGTCTGGTCCCAGTCGCCGGTCACCGAACCGACGATCTTGAACTCGGGATGGGCGGCGACGCCTTCGAGGATGCCGGCATGGATGGCATCGTCGATCGAGGTGCCGGCAAGGCCGCGGATTTCCAGCAGATTGCCGCCCTTGGGCTGGAACTTGGCCATCTGCTCGACTTCCTGCTTGCCCATGTCCTTGAAGTCGACGACGACACGGTAGGCGCAAGGTTCGGTGACGGTGCCGTCGAAGGACACGACGGTGATGCCGGCGTCGCAAGCCTGCTTGATGGCGCCGTTGAGTGCGTCCGGCGACGCGGCGTTGATGACGATGGCGTCATAGCCTTGCAGGATCAGGTTCTGCACCTGTGCTGCCTGCGTCGGCACTTCCTTGTCGGCGGTGGTGAAGATATCGGCCGCTGCGACGACCTTGTCCGCGACCGCTTTCTTGGTGACGATGCCATAGCTGTCGAGCATCGCCTGCCGCCACGAATTGCCGGCATAGTTGTTGGAGAAGGCGATCTTCTTGCCACTGGTGTCGGCAAGTGCGGTGCCCGAGGCGAGCATTGCCGCCAGAGCGCCCAAGACGAACAGTTTCTTCATGTCGTAATCCTCCCAGATGTTGACTGCTGCAAGTTCCTGCCGGCTTTTACCCCGGCCTCAATCTGATTTGAGCACGGACGGTCCCGGACTCAAAACAGTCTCAATCCCGGCACGCGCACCCGGAGCCGGTACAGCGACGTCGATGCGGTGATGTAGAGGCTCCTCAGGTCGTCGTCGCCGAAGGTGAAATTCGCGCAGTCCTCCGGTGTCCGGATGACACCCAGAATGGCACCTGACGCGTCGAAGACATGGATGCCGCCGGGGCCGGTGCAGTAGACATTGCCGCGGCTGTCGATCTTCATGCCGTCCGGCGCTCCCGGCCCGTCGCCCTCGGTCACCGCCCACACCGCACCGCCATTGAGGTCGCCATCCGCCTCGACGCCGAACACCCTGATGTGTCCGCGCTCGGTGTCGTTGATGAACAGCCGCGATTCGTCCAGCGAGAAGCAAAGCCCGTTCGGCTGCACGAAATCGTCGGCGAGCAATGTCAGCCGGGCGCCGTCGCCGTCGATGCGGTAGACGCCCTGGAAAGACAATTCTTGACGACGCGGCACGCCGTAGAATTCCACCCTGCCATAGCCGGGGTCGGTGAAGTAGATCGATCCCCCTGTGGCAACGACGATGTCGTTCGGGCTGTTGAGCTGTTTGTCCTGGTGGTGTGTGGCGAGCACCGTCACGCTGCCATTGGGCTCGGCGCGGGTCACCCGGCTCGTCGCGTGTTCGCAGGTGACCAGCCGCCCCTGGCGATCCAGCGTGTTGCCATTGGCCTTATGGCTGGGCTCGCGGAACAGTTCGATCTCGCCCGCGGCGCTGCGCCGGTACATGCGGCTTTCCGGAATGTCGGAGAAAACCAGCCATTTCTCGTAGGGGTGCCACACCGGCCCTTCGAGGAAGCCGAACCCGCTCGCCAGCGTTTCGATCGTCGCATCGCCGACGACATCGTCGAAGCCGGAATGGCGGGGGCGCGCCGACACCGCCATCACTGGCTCCCGGCAGCGTGAATCCGCATGATGACGAATGGCATGAGCGCTTTTCCCGATATGGTCTTTTTATGCGGTCGAGCGTAGTTGCGGCGCCGGTGCGGCGATACGGGTCAAAGCGCACGGCCGACTGTGCATTTGCACAGTCGGGCAAGACCAAAATTAGAGCGTGCTGACGATCTGATATCTGTTGCGCGGCGACATAGGGATGTTGATCTCGGTCGGTGCCCTTTCGCATCTTTTGCGCTCCTGAAGGCAGACCATGTCGGACTTTAGGTCCCGGCGAAGACCCAGCAAAAGCGCGGTCATCGTCGCGCTCGCGCATGCCACCGCTATCAGCGCGACGACGCCAGCGGAGTTGGACTTTTGCTTCGCGCGAAATGGGACATGTTTTGCAGGCAAATCGCTATGCACCAGCGCGTCCAGATCCGACCGGCTGCCATGTCGAACGGAATAGGCGCGAGTGAACTCGGCACCGAGAAGAAAAATTTCCGATGAGTAGTAGACCCAGAGGAGTATGACGAGCAGTCCACCGGCGGCACCATATGAGGATGCGATGGCGCTGGTGCCGATGTACCAGCCGATAAGTGATTTTCCCAGTGTGAACAGGGCAGCGGTCGCAACAGCACCAATGGCCACATCGCGCCATTCGAGCCTTCGATCGGGCAGAACTTTGTAAATGGCTGCGAACAACAAAGAGATGAGGGCAAACGAAACGACGGCGTTGATCGTGCTGAGGATGATCGTTCCGAACGGCAGATGGGCGTTGATGAGATTACCCAGTGCCGAAATCACAGCACTCGCTATGAGAGAGACCAGCAACAGGAAACCGAGCGCGGCCACCAATCCCAGACTGGCGGCGCGTGCCCGCATCAAACGTGACAAGGAACTGCCATGCGGTTCGACCTTCCAAATTGTATTCAGCGACTGCTGCATTTCACCGAAGACGCCAGACGCGGCCACCAACAAGGTGACGAGCCCGATTACCGCGGCCCAAGTTCCGTATAGCTTGCTCGATGCACTCTCCAGCGCAGCCTGAAGGAGATCGGCGCTTTCTGGTCCCATCAGCCCCGATATCTGGGCAGACAAAGCCAATTGTGCGGCATCGTGACCGAAAGCGAGCCCTGCGATAGCGACCACGATCAGCAAAATCGGCGCAAGCGACGTGGCGGCATAAAAAGCCATCGCGGCGCCATGACTAAGAGCATTATCGTTGATGAAGCCGACTGCGCTTTCTCGCACCAAGTCCCATGAATTTGTGATTGAGGGTCGCACCATGAGTCCGCAGGCCGTGAGATGGAATGGCGTTCACTAGCAATGCGCCAGAACTTCCGATGTTCCGGTGCCATGCCATTGGGTTCAGGAATTGGATCCAAACTCTGGCGCTGAAAACCTCAACAATGAAGCTGAAGGCCCACTAGAGCAATTCCAGGAAAAGTGTGAAATGGTTTTCCGTCCGGAATTGCGTCAAAACGAACAGATAGAGCGGTTCGGCGTTTCCGTGAAACGGTGAACCGCTCTAGTGCTCGGGTGGAACCTGCGCCAGCCATGCATCGAGCCGGTCCTGCTCGCGGCGCAGCGCGTCGATGTTGATCAGGCCGCGCGCCATGGCGAGATAGATCGCCCGCGTCCGCGAGTTGAACACCGAGGCATCGCTGGCGCCGTCCTCCGCCGGCACGATGCCGAGCTTGTCGTAGACATGCTTGATGCGGCTCTGCGCGCCGCGGATCGACAGGCCGCGACGCGCCGCGATCGCGCGGTCGGTCAGGCCGAGCGCGATGTCGATCAGGCTTTCATATTCGCCGTCGGTGATACCCTCGAACTTGTCCTGGACGCGGTGCTGGATACCGCGTATCTCGCGGTCGATGATGCAGTGGCCTTCGCGGAAAACGCCGCGCAGGGCCGAGCGCATGCCTTCCTCCGTCGCCGATTTGAGCACATAGCCATAGACCGAGCCCGGCGGCACGATGCGCGCCACGCCGCGCACATAAGCCTCGTCGGCAAAATTCGACCAGAACAGGATGTGCGTGCCGGCGCGGCGGTTCCAGATCGCCCTGGCAACCTCGATCCCGGTCGCCTTCGGCATCTGCAGGTCGAGAACGACATGCGGCGGCTCGCGCTCGGCCGCCAGGGTGATGGCGTCCTCGCCGTCGCTCGCTTCGATGACCTCGACGTCGCCGGGCCACAATTGCTCGACGGTGCGGCGCGCGAATGTGCGGTGCAGCCCGTCATTCTCGGCGATCATCACGAGCATCACATGGCCTCCGACACGGCAAGCTGGCCGGGCGCCGTTGCGGTTGCCGCAAGCGGCGGTTCCCGGAGCGGCCGGCGGTCGATCTCGACGACGACACGGGTGCCGCCAGTCTTGCGGCCGGCCTGCCCGATGCGCAGCCGCGCGCCGATAAGGGCTGCCCGCGTGTGCATATGGCCGATGCCGCCATGGGCGGCCGGATCGACCGTGCCGCAGCCCTGGCCGTCATCGGTGACGATCACCCGCAGCGCACTGGCGGTCGACGCCAAAAGCACATCGATGCGGCGCGGCGCGGCGTGGCGAACCGCATTGTTGATGGCCTCCTGCACGATCCGGTAGAGCGCGGTGCGGACAGGCTCCGGCAGGCTGTCTGCGCCGCCGTCGCTGGTGTCGGCGATGCGCACCGCGATCGGCGGCTTGGCTCTGGCGACGCTGCGGTTGAGATGCGCTTCGACCGCGTCGCGCAGGCCGAACAGTTCAAGCACGCTTGGCCGCATGTCGTCGACGATGTGGCGCAGTTCCGTCAGGCAGCCGGCAACCTCCTGCTCGAGGTCGGCAAGCTGCGCCGCCCGCGCCACGCCCTGGCCGCGCAGGGCCGACAGCTGGCGCGCGATGCGGGCGAGGTCGGCAAGCGTCTGGTCGTGCAGGTCCATGGCCATGCGCCGGCGTTCGCGCTCCATGCCTTCGGTCAGCTGCGAGGCGCCGACGCGCAGCAATTCGACGCGGTTGCGCGCCTCGCTCTCGGCAAGCATGGCGCGGCGCGCTTCCTCGGTCTGGATCAGCGCGAAGATATAGGGCGCGATCAGATCGGCGCATTGCTGGGCGACCGCGACATCGGCAAGCGTGTAGCAGCCGGCCTCGTGCCGGCTGATGTTCAGCGCCCCGATAATGCCGCCGCGTGCCCTGAGCGGCACGACGATGCGGCTGCGCAGCCTGGCGGCGAAGATCGGTCCGTCGATGGCCGTGGCGAAATGGAAGCGCTGGTCGCGCAGCGCGTCGTCGGCGAGCAGATACGGCACTTCGCCCCACAGCACGGAGCGGATCGGGCTGACTTCGGTCGGCAGCGGATGCTGGGCAAGCTCGCTCCAGCTGGTGTGGAAGCCGGCTTCATAACAGGCATGCCTGCGCCCGTCATGCGACAGCACCGCCAGATCCATGTGGTCGTGCGGGATCAGCGTGCCGATCTCGATGGCTGTCGCGCGGAACGCCGTGCCGGGATCGATATGGCCGGCAAGCGCCCGCGAAATCGCCAGCAACCGGTCGATCAGGACCAGGGACACCTCCGGCATGGTTTTCGCGTTTCCTCCGTGCCGGGAATAGTGGACGCATGCCGGCGCCGCTGTCAACGACGGCTCCGTGGAGCGTAACCGATCAACTTGCGGTGCAATGATTGAAAAGGGTTCGCGTCCTGGTCTAGGGAAGGGGCCAGGAGACCGCAATAGAATGCCAGTGACGCCAACCGTTGCTCCGGGCGCCCCGGGAATTCCGGCCCGCTGGACGTCAAGCGCCAAGAGTGGCGTCGGAACGTCCCTTTCGCCGAGCGGCCAGATCTGGTTCACGATCAGCCACGGCATCCTCAACGAAATCTACTATCCGCGCGTCGACAGCGCCTGCACGCGCGACCTTGGCCTCATCGTCCGCGGTCCCGACGGCTATTTCTCGGAAGAGAAACGCGATGCCGTGCACGCCATCGAACCCTTCGAGGACGGCGTGCCCGCCTACAGGCTGGTCAACACCGCCGCTGATGGCGCCTACCGGATCGAAAAGCGCATCCTTGCAGACCCGGCGCGGCCCGCGCTGCTGCAGGAGATCACCTTCACGCCGCTCAGAGGTGCACCCGGCGACTACCGCGTCTACGCCTTGCTGGCGCCGCATCTGGTCAATGCCGGCATGGGCAACACCGCCTGGGTCGGCGACCACAAGGGAAAGCCAGTGCTGTTCGCCTCGGGGCGCGGCACCTGCCTGGCGCTGGCCTCGTCGCTGCCCTGGCGAAGCTGTTCGGCCGGCTATGTCGGTGTCACCGACGGCTGGCAGCAACTCCACAATACCGGCGCGCTCGATCAGGCTTGCCAGCGGGCCGAGGACGGCAATGTCGCGCTGACCGGCGAGATCGGTTTTTCCGCTTCGAAGACGAAAGCCTTGCTGGCGCTGGGCTTTGGCGCGACATCAGACGAGGCTGCTGAAAATGCCTTCGCCGGCCTGAAGCGAGGCTTTGAGCCAGCCGCGAAATCCTACGTCGAGACATGGCGCGAGTGGCAAAGGGGCCTGCTGCCGCTGGATCGGCATGGCACGTCCGGGATCAACTTCTATCGCGTCTCGACAGCCGTTCTGGCGACGCACCGGTCGATCGCCCTGCCGGGCGCCGCTGTCGCCAGCCTGTCGATCCCGTGGGGCTTCAACAAGGGCGACGACGACCTCGGCGGCTACCATCTGGTCTGGCCACGCGATCTGGTCGAGACGGCGGGCGGCTTTCTGGCAGCCGGCGATGCCGCCTCGGCCCTGCAAATCCTCGACTATCTCAGCTCCATCCAGCAGCCGGACGGCCACTGGCCGCAGAACGCCTGGCTCGACGGGTCGGCCTATTGGCCCGGCATCCAGATGGACGAATGCGCCTTCCCGTTGCTGCTGGCCGATGCTTTGCGTCGCGCCGGCCATCTGCCGCGCGCCAGGCTCGCCGCCTTCCAGCCGATGATCGAGCGCGCCGCCAGCTATGTCGTGCGCAACGGACCCGTCACCGGCGAGGACCGCTGGGAAGAGGATGCCGGCTACAGCCCGTTCACGCTGGCCGTCGAAATCGCGGCACTGCTCGCCGCGGCCGACCTGCTCGACGCCTGCGGCAGGCAAGCCGCGGCGGCCTATCTGCGCGAGACATCAGATGTCTGGAACGACCAGGTCGAGCGCTGGACCTATGTCACCGGCACGGCGATCTGCAAGGCGGCAAGCGTCGAAGGCTACTACGTCCGCATCGCGCCGCCCGGCAGCGCCGAGGCCGGCTCGCCGAAGGACGGCTATGTCCCGATCAAGAACCGGCCGCCCGGCGACAACGACCGGCCCGCCGAGGCAATCGTCAGCCCGGACGCGCTGGCGCTCGTTCGCTTCGGCCTCAGGGCCGCCGACGATCCGCGCATCGTCGACACGATCAAGGTCATCGACGCGCAATTGCGCCGCGAGTTGCCGCAAGGACCGCTCTGGTATCGTTACAATGGCGACGGCTATGGCGAGCACGAAGATGGCGCGCCCTTCGACGGCACCGGCCAGGGCCGGCCGTGGCCATTGCTGGCCGGCGAGCGTGCCCATTACGAGCTGGCGGCGGGGCGCAAGGACAAGGCGTTGAGCCTGCTCAAGGCGCTGGAAGGATCGAGCGGACCAGGCGGCCTGTTGCCCGAACAGGTCTGGGACGGCCCCGACCTGGCCGAGCGCGAACTGCTGCACGGTCGCCCCTCGGGCAGCGCCATGCCGCTGGTCTGGGCGCATTCGGAGCATATCAAGCTGTTGCGCTCGCTGCGCGACGGCGCGGTCTTCGACATGCCGCCGCAAGGCGTAATGCGCTACATCGAGGACAAGACGGTATCGCCGCTCAGGACATGGCGGTTCAACAACAAGATCCGCACCTTGCCGTCCGGCAAGACGCTGCGCGTCGAGCTGTTGGCTTCGGCGACGATTCGCTGGAGCACCGACAACTGGGCGACCGCCGTCGACACCCAAACGGAAGAGAACGCTTTCGGCATTCATCTTGCCGATCTGCCCACGGCCGGCCTCCCCCGGGGAAGCGCGCTGATCTTCACTTTTTTCTGGCCGGGGACCGGCGATTGGGAGAATGTCGATTTCTCCGTCATATCGGACGATCCGGATAGCCAGTAGATCCTCCTCGATAAACCCAGCAAATCTCTCGGAAACAGGACGAAGCCATGCAGATCGGAATGATGGGACTGGGCCGGATGGGCGCCAACATGGTTCGGCGCCTGATTCGCGACGGCCACCAATGCGTCGTCTACGACATCAACCCCGCCAGCGTCGCCGCGCTGGTGACCGACGGCGCTCTGGGTGCGGCATCTATGGACGAATTCGTCGGCAAGCTGGCCAAGCCGCGTTGCGTGTGGCTGATGCTGCCGGCGGCGATCACCGGCAAGATCGTCGACCAGGTGGCGGCCCTGATGGAACCCGGCGACATCATCATCGACGGCGGCAATTCCTACTACCATGACGATGTCGACCGGGCGGCGAAGCTCGGGGACAAGGGCCTCAGCTATGTCGATGTCGGCACCAGCGGCGGCGTCTGGGGTCTCGATCGCGGCTACTGCCTGATGATCGGCGGGCCTGACGAGGCGGTCCGGCATCTCGATTCGGTCTTCGCCACGCTGGCGCCCGGCGCCGATGCCGGCGCGCCCGCCCCGGACAAGGCCGCCGGCACGGCACCCTACGGCTACTTGCATTGCGGTCCAAGTGGTGCTGGCCATTTCGTCAAGATGATCCACAACGGCATCGAATACGGCGTCATGGCCGCCTATGCCGAGGGCATGAACATCCTCAAGGCCGGCAATGCCGGCAAGGTCAAGCGCGCCGCCGACGCCGAGACCAGCCCGTTGCAGAACCCGGAATATTATCAGTTCGACATCGACCTCGCCAACGTCGCCGAGGTCTGGCGGCACGGCAGCGTCATCGGCTCCTGGCTGCTCGACCTGACCGCCGGCGCGCTCAAATCCAACGCCTCGCTGGCGAATTTCGGCGGCCGGGTCTCGGATTCCGGCGAAGGCCGCTGGACGCTGAAGGCGGCGATCGACACCGGCGTGCCGGCGCCGGTGCTGTCGTCTGCCCTGTTCGACCGATTCTCTTCGCAAGGCGAATCCGAATTCGCCGACAAGCTGCTCTCTGCCATGCGCTATGCCTTTGGCGGCCATGTCGAAAAGCCGAAGGCCGGCTCGTGACGGCGACAGGGGAGACACGCCGATGAGCCAGGAACGGTCCGACACGCTGGTGCTCTTCGGCGCCACCGGCGACCTCGCCCACAAGAAGATATTTCCAGCGCTTTACCAGATGGTCGCCAAGGGCACGCTGACCGAACCGGTGATCGGCGTCGCGTTCGACGCCTGGGACCTCAAGCAATTGCAGGCGCGCGCCCGCGACGGCATCGTCAATGCGCTCGGCAAGATCGACGAGCAGGTGTTCGCCAAGTTCGCCTCGCTGCTGCGCTACGTCAGCGGCGACTACCGCGATCCGGCGACGTTCGAGAAACTGAAGAGCGCGCTCGGCACGGCGCAGCGGCCGCTGCACTACATGGCGGTGCCGCCGACCATGTTCGAGACCGTCGTTCAGGGGCTGGAGCAATCGGGCACGGCGCATGGCGCGCGGCTGATGGTGGAAAAGCCCTTCGGCCACGATCTGCAGTCGGCGCGCTGGCTCAACCGGGTGCTTCACCTGGTTTTCGACGAACAGTCGATCTTCCGCATCGACCATTATCTCGGCAAGGAAGCGATCCAGAACCTGCTCTATTTCCGCTTCGCTAATTCCCTCCTCGAACCGATCTGGAACCGCAACTTCGTCGAGAGCGTGCAGATCACCATGGCCGAGGATTTCGGCGTCGAGGGCCGTGGCCGCTTCTATGACGATGTCGGCTGCATCAGGGACGTCATCGAGAACCATCTGCTCAACATCCTGCTGCTGCTTGCCATGGAGCCGCCCGTCGGCCGCTCGGCCGACGACCTGATCGACGAGAAGGTGCAGGTGCTGCGCGCGATCCGCACCTTGACCAGGGACGATGTTGTGCGCGGCCAGTTCACCGGCTATCTCGCGGAACCCGGCGTGGCGCCGAACTCGCCGGTCGAGACCTTCGCGGCGGTGCGTTTCTTCGTCGACACCTGGCGCTGGCAGGACGTGCCGTTCTTCATCCGCGCCGGCAAGAACATGCCCGTGCATGTCACCGAAGTGGTGGTGCGGCTGAAGCGGCCGCCGCTCGACGTCTTCGACCCGATCAAGCCCACCGACCAGAACTACGTCCGCTTCCGCATCGATCCGCAAGTGGTGATCGCCATCGGCGCCCAGCGCAAGGCGCCGGGCGACGACATGATCGGTGAGCAGGTCGAACTGACGGCGCTCGACGACAGCAAGGGCGACATGCCACCCTATGAGCGGCTGATCGGCGATGCCATGAACGGCAACGGCCAGCTGTTCACCCGCCAGGATGCCAGCGAACTGGCCTGGCGCATCGTCGGCCCGGTGCTTGGCGACACCACGCCACCGCACCTCTATGAACCGCTCACATGGGGTCCGGCCGACGTGATGGCCGGGTTCGGACCGCCCAACGGCTGGATCGATCCGGTAAAGTGAGTGGAGGTGACGCGATGGCCAAGGCGGCGAAGCAACCGGCATTGGACGCCGAGAAGATCGTGCTTTCGGTCGATATCGGCGGCTCGCATGTCAAGATCCTCACCAGCGCCGGCGGCGCGGAGCGCCGCGCCGACTCCGGGCCTGGCCTGACGCCGCAGCAGATGGCCGAGGCGGTGAAGAAGCTCGCCGAGGACCTGTCCTACGACGTCATCTCGATAGGCTACCCCGGCCCGGTCACCCACAACCGGCCGCTCACCGACCCTGCCAACCTCGGCAAGGGCTGGGCCGGCTACGATTTCGCCGCGCAATTCGGCAAGCCGGTGAAGGTGGTCAACGACGCACTGATGCAGGCCATCGGCAGCTATGAGGGCGGCCGTATGCTGTTCATCGGACTGGGAACCGGACTTGGCGCCGCGATGATCGTCGACAATGTCGCCCAACCGATGGAACTCGCCCATCTTCCCTACAAGAAGGGCAAGAGCTTCGAGGACTATGTCGGCGAACGCGGCCTGGAAAAGCGCGGCAAGAAGAAATGGCGCAAATATGTTTTCGACGTCGTCGACCGGCTCCGCGCCGCCATGCAGCCTGACTATGTCGTCATCGGCGGCGGCAACGTCGACAAGCTCGATGAATTGCCCGCCAACAGCCGGCGCGGCGACAACACGCGCGCCTTCGAAGGCGGGTTTCGTTTGTGGCGCGACAAGGCGCTGATAGTCTGATATTATTATTGTTAAATATAGTTGTTCAAAATAACGTGTGACTTGACCCAAAGTCATTGCATTGCGCAGATTTGCCGACTAGGAATTTCACGCTGCAACAGCGCCGCTCGTCCGCTGGATGCACAGAGGACGCCGTAGCATTTTGATTTTGCGCATGAACCTTTTCGAAAATCGCATCCGATTTTCAGGTCATTCGCTTTAGACGGAGAAATAGATTGACCGACGATAACGACAGCGCCCGTAAAGACATCGACCTGCTCGAGCTGACCGCTCACATCGTGTCCGCTTATGTCGAGAAGAACCGCTTGCCCGTTTCCGGCCTGGCCGACCTCATCGCCAGCGTCAGCGCTTCAATAAGCGGGCTCGGCCAGCCGGCGGTTCCGGTGGCGGCACCGCTGGTCCCGGCGGTCAACCCCAAGAAATCGGTGACGCCGGACTTCATCATCTGCCTCGAGGACGGCAAGAAGTTCAAATCGCTGAAGCGTCACCTCGGCGTGCATTTCGGCCTGACGCCGGACGCCTACCGCGCCAAATGGGGCCTGGCTGCCGACTATCCGATGGTCGCCCCCAACTATGCCGCCTCGCGCTCGCTGCTGGCGAAGTCGATCGGCCTCGGCCGCAAGGCCGCCCCGAAGCCGGTCACCAAGGGCAGGAAGGCCAAGGTTTCGGCATGAACAATTCAGTCCTGACCCAATAGTTAGGACGACTGGAACAGAAGCCTGCCGGCGAATCCGCCTTGGCAGGCTTCATGTTTTTGTGGCTTGGATGAATCGGACGGATTCTTGGGGGAAGCCATGAACTACACCAGGATGGTGATCGAGAAAGAGGCGCCGGAAGAGTACGGCTACGACCGGATCCGCTACAATCTTTCCGAAAGTTCGATCGCCGACCAGAAACTCTCCGACATCCGCCTGTCCTTGCCCGATCTCACGCTTTTCTACGGCGAGCATCGCGGCGACAAGGAATTGCGTGCGCTGATCGCGGCGCAGGACGCCGGCGTCTCGCCTGACGATGTCCTGGTCACCGCCGGCGCTGCCGGTGCGCTGTTCATCATCTCGACTTCGCTGTTGTCGGCGGACGATCATCTGGTCGTCATCAGGCCCAACTACGCCACCAACATCGAGACACCAAGGGCCATCGGCTGCGCCATCGGCTTTGTCGACCTGGCCTTCGAGGACGGCTTCGCCATCGATGTCGGCCAGGTCGCGGCGGCGATCCAGCCGAACACCCGGCTGATCAGCGTCACCTGCCCGCACAACCCAACCGGCACCATGATGGGCCGAGCAGAACTCGACGCGCTGATCGCGCTCGCCGAAAGCCGCAACTGCCATTTGCTGGTCGACGAAACCTACCGCGACCTCTCCTATGGCAAACGCCTGCCGTCAGCGGCCTCGCTGAGCCCACGGGCGATCAGCGTCTCGTCGCTGTCCAAGGCCTTCGGCATTCCCGGCATCCGCATCGGCTGGCTGATCACCAGGGATGCGGAACTTCAAGAAAAATTCCTCGCCGCCAAGGAGCAGATCGGCATCTGCGGCAGCGTCATCGACGAAGGCATTGCGCGCGGCATGCTGCAGCGCCGGGACGCCTTCCTGGCGGCGCTGCTGCCCGAAATGGCGAAACGCCGCGACATCGTCCAGGCCTGGATCGACCGCGAGCCGCTGGTCGACTGGGTGCGGCCCGAAGGCGGCGTCGTCGGCTTCCCGCGCCTGAATGTCGATCCCGGTTTCGACCTCGACCGGTTCTATGTGAACCTGCTGGAAAACCATGGCGCCTATGTCGGACCCGGCCACTGGTTCGAAATGCCTAAACGCTTCTTCCGCGTCGGCTTCGGCTGGCCGACGGAAGCCGAGCTGAGAGGCGGCCTCGACGCCATCTCCGCGGCGCTGAGAGGGTAGATTTCCCGTGCGGCCGGCCAGCCAAGGCCGGAAATTTCTTGATCCGGTGCCGTTTTTGGCGCACATGCCGCACCGAACTGAGCTGAAATTCCGCCAGCAGGACCAGCGCCCAAAGTGGAAGTGCCCCGCCAGCTGATGCCATCGCAACGGGGCCTCTTGAATCCATGACAGCTGAACAGATATCACCGGACCAGCGCTATGCCGCGTTCCGCCACCGCTCCTTCCTGAGCTATTGGGCGGCGCGTTTCCTCACCACCTTCGCCACCATGATCGTGTCCGTCGCGGTCGGCTGGCAGATGTATGACCTGACACGGAAGCCGCTCGATCTCGGCCTGGTCGGCATCGTCCAGTTCCTGCCGTCGCTGCTGCTGGTGCTGGTCACCGGCGTCGTCGCCGACCGCTTCGGCCGCCGCCTGATCATGGCGCTGGCCGTTGTAGTGGAGGCGGTCTGCGCACTCACGCTGCTGCTTCTGACGCTGCATGGCATCAGCGGACCGCTGCCGATCTTCGCCGTGCTCGCCATGTTCGGCGTCGCCCGCGCCTTCTTCGGCCCGGCCTCGGCCTCGTTGTTCGCCAATCTGGTGCCGCCTGAGGATTTCGCCAACGCCATCGCCTGGAATTCGTCGGCCTGGCAGACGGCGACCATCGTCGGTCCGGTCGCCGGCGGCCTGCTCTACGGCGTGTCGGCGGAGGTGGCTTACGGCACCGCCGCCGTGCTTATGCTTGCGTCCGGGTTGCTGATCTTCACCATCCCGAAGCCTGCGCAACGCACGGAGACCGAAAAGCCGACGCTGCAGAACCTGTTTGGCGGGTTCAGCTACATCTGGAACGAGAAGATCGTGCTCGGCGCCATCTCGCTCGATCTGTTCGCAGTGCTCCTGTCGGGCGCCTCGGCGCTGCTGCCGGTCTACGCGCGCGACATCCTGCAACTCGGCCCCTGGGGCCTCGGCCTGCTGCGTTCGGCGCCGGCCGTCGGCGCTATCTGCGTCGCCATCTGGCTGGCCGGTCATCCGATCCGCAACCACGCCGGCATGATCATGCTTGGCGCCGCCGCGTCGGCGCCTGCACCGTGCTGTTCGGCCTGTCGACCATCACCTGGCTGTCGATTGCAGCGCTCATCCTGCTTGGCGCCACCGACATGTTCAGCGTCTACATCAGGGAGACCTTGATCCAGCTGTGGACGCCCGACCACGTGCGCGGTCGCGTCAACGCCGTCAACCAGGTCTTCGTCGGCGCCTCCAACGAGGTCGGCGAATTCCGCGCCGGCACGATGGCGGCGTTGATCGGCACGGTGCCGGCGGTCGTGGTCGGCGGCGTCGGTGCGATCGCCGTCGCCGGGCTTTGGGTGGTGCTGTTCCCGCAGCTGCGCAAGGTGCGCCATCTCAACGGGCGAAACTGACGCTTATCGCACCACCGGCTTGCCGAAGATGGTGCGCAGGAACTCGTCCAGCCAGCGCTTCAAGTGCATGTCCCAGATCAGCCGGCCGCCGAGATGATCGCGGCCGGGCTGCGCGCCCGGCAATTCGAAGCGCTGCGCGCCGCGCACCACCCAGCGCTGCATCATCACCCTGGTCAGTTCGCCATGGAACTGGATGCCCCAGGCATTGTCGCCATAGCGGAAGGCCTGGTTGGGATAGGTCTCGGCCGTCGCCAGCAGCGTCGCGTCCCTGGGCAGCGAAAAGCCCTCGCGGTGGAATTGATAGACCATCTCCGGCCAGTGCATCAGTTTCTTGCCGGCTTCGGTCGCCTTCAGCGGATACCAGCCGATCTCGACCAGCCCTTCACCGTGACCCTCGACCTTGCCGCCGAGATGGTTGACCAGCATCTGCGCACCAAGGCAGATGCCGAGGAACGGCCGGTTCTCCCTGAGCGGGATTTCCAGCCAGTTGGTCTCGCGGCGGACGAACTCGTCCTCATCATTGGCGCTCATCGGACCGCCGAACACCACGGTGCCGGCGTGGCCGTCCAGCGTTTCCGGCAATGTGTCGCCGAGCGGCGGGCGACGGATGTCGAGCTCGAAACCCTCTTCCAGGAGCATGTGGCCGACGCGTCCGGGGCTCGAACTCTCCTGATGCAGAACGATCAGGATCTTTGGCTTCGAACTCGTTCTGCGCGGCATGGGCAGGCGAAATCCCGTCTATTCGTCGCTCGATGTTCCGGTGGCGCCGGGTGCTTGCGCCGCCGCCTTGCGGCGCGCCTCGACGCGATCGCGGCGTTCGACGCCGATCAGCTCGGCGACGCGCCAGACCGTGTTGTCCTCCAGCTCGTGCAACTCGCCATCGGCATAGACAATCTCCCACATCAGGCCGATGAAGCCCTTGCGTGCGTCGGCGTCGAGGTGGCGCTTCAAGACGCTGGTGAAGGCATAGAGATCGATCGCCTCATTGTCGGCCCGCTCGCCGGCGGCGGCGAGCGCTTCCAGTTCGGCGCCGCCGATCGAGTAGCTCTCGGCCAGCACCGCCTTGAACCGCTCCCACTCGACATCCTGGCGCACGCCATCGGCGTTCATGACGTGATAGAGGAGCGCCGAAGCCGCGATGCGCGGATCGTCGGTGCTGGCACGCGCGCCGGACCCTGTCGGCAAATCCCTGAGAAATGACAGAACGCGTTCAAACATAAGTCCATTCCTTAGAGCATGATGCAGAAAAGTGTGAAGCGGTTTTCTCGGACAAACGGGAACCGTCTGTCCAGACATCATTGAGTTAGAGGGGCCCGACGGCCTGCCAATTCAAAACAGCCGGAACCGGCGCGGCGCCTTCTCCGCTTCCTCGTCCGGATCGACGCCGGGATCGTCCGGCAGCCGCGCATGCTCCCCGGCCGGCTCGACGGCTTCCGCGTCGGTCGGCACCGCGGCGAAGGCAGCCGCCGTGACCGGCCGGACATCATCCTCGTGGCTCTCGGCGTCCTTGCCTGCGGGCACGCCTGGGGCGGTGTCATCGATCGCCTCGACCGGCCTGTCGCTGGCCGGCTTTGCCAGCGCTTCGATGACCGGCACGGCAACGGCCGGGGTATCGTCATCGCTGTCGATCAGCTGGCCGAGCCGCTCCATCGGCGCCCGCCATTCGAAGGCGTCGAGCCGGCCAGTGACCGGCGATACCGGCGCCCAGCGCTCGGAAACGACGCCGTCGGCGACCCAGGCCGGATCGCGCGGTGCCCGCACCGCCCTCGACAGCAGCTGCCGCACCTTGCCCTGGTCGCCCGTCTCGGCCTCCTCGATATCGGCCAAAAGCAGATAGGCGCCCTCGCGGCGGTCCATCCGGATCGCGGCCTCGGCCTCGCGGCGCGCGGTCGAAAAATCCAGAGCGTCGAGTGCCGCGCGCGCCACCGTCATCGATGACTCGGGGTGGTTCTTCTTCATTTCCTGCAGTTTCTTCGCCCGGTTGAGGCGGTCGAGCACCGCGTCGCCCGGCCGTGCATGGGTATAGAGCTCGGCGATCTCCGGATGCGGCTCGGCCCTCCACGCCGCCTCGAGGATTTTGGAGCCCTTGCGCACGTCGTTCTGCTTGAACAGCGCCGCGGCGGCGGCAACGGCCGCAGGTGCGAAGTCCGGCCGCAGCCGGTTGGCCTCGATCGCCGCGGTTCTGGCGGCAGTCGGATCGCTGCCGGCGAGTGCCTGCGCCTTGGCCGTCAGCAGCACGGCGCGGCGGCGGTTGGCCGCGTCGCGCTCGATCTGCCGTGTCGACTTCTGCGCGTCAACGAGTTTCAGCGCCCCGTCCCAGTCGCCGCGCGCGGTCAATTCTTCCAGCGTCGATTCGGCGGCCCAGGCCAGTTGCGGCGCCATCACGGCGGCGCGGCCGGCATAATGCCGGGCGGCATTGCGGTCGCCGAGCCGTTCGGCTTCGAGATAGAGCCCGCGCAGGCCGAGCAGCCGCATTTCGGGGTCGTCGAGCATGCTCTCGAATTTCTGCCGCGCGCCTTCGTGATCACCCTCGAGCAGCGATGCTTGCGCTTCGAGCAGATGGATCAGCGGCTCCTGGTCGGAGCGGATCAGCTTGGCCGCTTCCTTGGTCTTCTTGCGGGCCAGCGCGCCATCACCGGCGCCGGCGGCGATCATGCCGGTCGACAGCGCCTGATAGCCGCGGTCGCGGCGGCGCACTCGGAAATAGCGCGAGATGGTGTAGGGGCTGTTCCACAGCGACTTGACCAGCCACCAGAAGATCATCACCGCCGCGACGACGGCAACGACAGCCACCGCCGCGACCATCAGGCTGACCTGGTACTGGTAGCCGTTGAAGGTGACGACCATGTCGCCCGGCCGGTCGGCCAGCCAGGCAAAGCCCAGCCCGAGCGCGAAAACGACGATGAGGAAGGCCAAGAGGCGGATCATGGTGTTGCCCTCATGCCTTCATCGCGCCGGAGATCAGCGCATCGACCTGGGTTTCGACCTCGATGCGTGCCTTCAGTTTGCCGGCAAAGTCAGCGCCGGCGGCCTTCACGGCTTCGGGCAGCGTGTCAAACTCGCTGAGCGCCTTGGCATAGTCGCCCTGGTTGACCGCCACCTCCATGCGCGCGACGGTTTCCGGTGCACCGGCACCTTCGACGGCGCCGATCGGCCTGACCTTGACCAGCGATTCGGCGCTCGACAAAAGATTCTGCAGGAAGCCGGCATTCTCGTCGACGGGCGTCGCGGCGGCAACCATGGCATTGGCGGCGGCATCCGCTTGCGACGCGATTTCGGCGCGGGTGGGCACGCCCTTTTCGGCATAGGTGCGCAGCGCCGCAAGCTCTGGCGCATTCGGCGAAATCGCGGCAAAGGTCTCGAGTTCGGCCGAAAATGGCGCGCCGCGATCAAGCGCGGACTTGAGCGCCGAGGCGGCGATGGCGAGCGCGATCTTCGGCTGTCCCGCCGCCGCCTCGACCTTGCCGGAAAGCTGCGACACCGACTGCTCGAGTGCGGTGAGCCGGCTATCCTGCGCCGCCGTCGCCTCGCCGGCCGACTTCACCTGCGCATCGAGACCAGCCAGTTTTTCGTTGAGCGGGCCGAGATCGACCGGCGCCGTGCCGCCGGCCTTGCCAAGCGCGGCGACCGCCGTTTCGATCTGCTTGACCTTGTCACCCAAAGCGGCGACCCCGGCATTGTCGCCGGCTCCGCCGGATTCGACCGCCGATTTCAGCGCCGCGACATCCGTCTTGACCTGATCCAGCGCCGACGACAGGCCATCGACCTTGGCCGATGCGTCGGTGCTGCCGCCGGCTTCCTTCAAGCCGGCGATTTCGCTCTTCAGCGCGGCGATCTCGCCGTTGACGCCGTCGAGCGAGACACTGGAACCGGATCCCGGCGCGCCGAGCAGGCCGGCCAATTGCAGGCCACCGGCGCCGACCAGTGCAATGACGCCGCCAATGATGCCGGCGGCGATGCCGTTGAGGCCGCCACGCTTTGCCGGGGGTGTTGGCGCCATTCTTTCGTCCCGCGTCTCGGTGCTTGCCTTGCTCTCGCCGGCTCGGGTGTGCTTGGCCGACGCGTCCTCGAAATTATAGTCGAAGGCTTTGGTTTCGCCTGCCGGCGGATCGGACGGCCTGGGATAGGCAGATTCGGCCTCGCTGCCGCCCTTGGCTGCCGCCGCCGCTGGCTGCTCCGATTCGGCCTGGGCGTCGGCGTGCTCCCAGGGCTCGATATCGGTCTGGTCGGCATGCACCGGTTCTTCGGGAATCTCGGCTTGCGAGGCGGCCTCCACTGGGGCTTCCGCGCCGGTCTGCGGCTTGGCGGCGTCCTCGTCGACGATGCGCGAGACGGCGTCGGGCTCGAGATCGATGGTCACCGGCTCGCGGCGGCCTTTCGAGTGTCGCATCTTCGGCGTCTTGACCATGCCTGGGCTCCGCACAATTCGCTTCGTCTCAACGCCTGGCGGCGCATGATGGTTCAGAAAAGGGTCTAGCACATCACCAAGCGGTGAAAAGGGGCGGTGTGATGACGCGGCTCAGAGCCGCGCCTGCAAAAGTGCCAGCAGCGTTTCCTCATCGGGCTGCGCGGCAGTGCGGATTTTTTCATCGGCGGTATCGTCGAGGGCTGCCGCGATGCGCGCGGAAAGAGCGAAAAACCTTGTTTTTTCAAAAAGTCCTTGCAGAGCGGGCCGCCTGGCCAGGATCTGCATCGCTGCTGCCGCCTTGGCTGAATAAAGCACCACCGCATCGGCGGGCTGGCCGGACAGACGCTCGAGGATGGCTTCGTCCGAATAGCCCACTGCGAGCGTGTCATATGTCTCGACGGCGTCGACCTGAACGCCTGCTGCCCTCAGCCTCTGTTCGAACAGCGCAAACCGCACGCGTCCACAGAGATAGATGATGGTCCTGCCCGGGAGATCGCCAGCAAGACTGTCGGCAAGCGCTTCGGCATTGCCTGGGCCTTCGCTGACCGACAAGAACCCCGCTTTGCGCGCGGCTTCCCCTGTCCTTTTGCCGACGGCATGGCAGGGCAGACCGGCAAGCGGCGCCATGACCTCTTTTGCGGCATGGCGCACGGCGTTGGCGCTGGTGACGGCAACGGCGATGGCAGCGCCTGGAAGCAGTCCGGCATCGACCGGCAAAGCCACCGTTTCGGTCAATGGCAGAAGGATCGGCTGGAACCCTGTCTCCTCAAGCTGCCGCGCCGTGCGCGAGGCGCCCGGTTCCGGTCTCGTCACCAGGACGCGAAGCATGTCAGAGCCAGCCATCGAAGAACTTTTCGCCGGCCTTGGCCCGCACCGTCCGGGCGGCTTCAGCGCCAATGCGGGCGGCATCCTGCGCCGGTCCCTGCAGCTCGACCGTGTGCGACTGCGTGCCGTCGGGCGAGATGATCAGCCCGGCAAAGGAGAGCTTTCCGGCCTCGACCGCTGCGTATCCGGCGATCGGCGTGCGGCAGGAGCCATCGAGCGCCGCCAGGAAGGCACGCTCGCAGGCGAGCGCCTGTCCGGTCGGCGCATCATGGATGGCCGCCAGCATCTTTTCGACATCGCGATCGCCGATGCGGCTTTCGATGCAGATCGCGCCTTGCCCCGGCGCAGGCGGGAAGCCGTCGAGCGGCATCAGGTCGGTGACGACATGGTCGAGCCCGAGCCGCTTCAGCCCGGCATAGGCGAGGATGGTGCCGGCGGCGACCCCTTCGTCGAGCTTGCGTAGGCGCGTCTGCACATTGCCGCGGAACATCACCACGTCGAGATCCGGCCGCATCCGGCGGATCAGCGCCTGTCGCCGCAGTGACGACGAACCGACTTTCGCCCCATGCGGCAGGTCGGCGATGGTCTTCGCCGCCTTGCCGACAAAGGCGTCGCGGGCGTCCTCGCGGGGCAGGAAGGCGCTGAGTTCGAGGCCGTCGGGCAGTTGCGTCGGCATGTCCTTCGACGAATGCACGGCGATGTCGATCCGCCTCGCCAGCAGCGCCTCCTCGATCTCCTTGGTGAACAGGCCCTTGCCGCCGGCTTCCGACAGCGGCCGGTCCTGGATGCGGTCGCCGCTGGTCGAGATGACGACGACCTCGAACGCCTCCGCCGGCATGCCGTGCGCGGCCATCAGCCGCGCCTGCGTTTCATGCGCCTGTGCCAGTGCCAGCGGGCTGCCGCGTGTTCCGATTCTCAAGATTGTTTGCATGGCGTGCGGTCCGTGATAACCCCCGGGGCAGACCGAGGCCTTTCCAGGCTTTCTCCTAATCGGGAAAGCGCTGACAGACAATCTCTGGGGACAGCGACGAATTGATCCGCGTTCTGGGCATTGAGACGAGTTGTGACGAGACCGCCGCCAGCGTCGTGGCGCTGGACGGCGATGCCGCGCCAAGAATCCTGTCCAACATCGTGCTCAGCCAGATCGAGGAGCATGCCGCATTCGGCGGCGTCGTGCCGGAGATCGCCGCGCGCGCCCATGTCGAGGCGCTGGACGGCATCGTCGAGGCAGCCCTTGCCGATTCGGGCACAACACTCGCCGATATCGACGCCATCGCCGCCACCGCCGGCCCCGGCCTCGTCGGCGGGCTCATCGTCGGGCTGATGACGGCCAAGGCGATCGCCGCGGCGGCGAACAAGCCGCTGATCGCCATCAACCACCTCGAAGGCCATGCCTTGACCGCCCGGCTCACCGATGGGCTCGATTTTCCCTATCTGCTGCTGCTGGTCTCCGGCGGCCACACGCAGATCCTGGCCGTGCGCGGCGTCGGCGATTATCAGCGCTGGGCAACCACCATCGACGACGCGCTCGGAGAAGCCTTTGACAAGACAGCGAAGATGCTCGGCCTGCCCTATCCCGGCGGACCGAATGTCGAGAGGGCGGCGCAAATCGGTGACGCGTCGCGCTTTGCCTTTCCGCGTCCGATGAAAGGCTCGGCCCAGCCCGACTTCTCCTTCTCCGGTTTGAAGACCGCCGTGCGCCAGGCGGCGACAGCCATTGCGCCGCTGAGCGAGCAGGATGTCGCCGACATCTGCGCCTCGTTCCAGGCAGCGGTGGCCGATGCGCTGGCCGACCGTGTCGCGCGCGCGCTGGCGCGCTTTCGCGAAACCTTTCCCGGCAGCAAAAATCCGGCGCTGGTGGTTGCCGGCGGCGTCGCCGCCAACCGCACCATCAAGACGACGCTGGAGCGACAGTGCGACGAGGCCGGCTTCACCTTCGTCGCGCCGCCGCTCAAACTGTGCACCGACAATGCGGCGATGATCGCCTGGGCCGGCATCGAACGGTTGCGCGAAGGCATGGCGCAGGAGAACGGCTTCGACTTCGTGCCGCGCTCGCGCTGGCCGCTGGACAGCATTTCGACGCCGATGGTCGGCTCCGGCCGGCGCGGAGCCAAGGCATGACTGATCAAGCCAGAAGCGGCTGGCGGGTCATCGTGCTGGGCGGCGGCGCCTGGGGCACGGCGCTGGCGCTGGCGATGCTGCGCGCCGGCCATTCGGTGCGGTTGTTCGCGCGCGACCCGGAAACCGTCGCCTTTATTCGTGGCGGCGAGAACCCGCGCTATCTGCCCGGCATCGCCATCGCGCCCGGCATCGAGGCGACGAGCGACATCAAGGCAGCACTCGCTGGCGCCGATTGCGTGCTGGCGGTGACGCCGGCGCAATCGCTGCGGGCAACGCTGGGGGTCGCCAAGGCCTATATGCCGGCCGGCATTCCGCTCGTCCTCTGCGCCAAGGGCATCGAGCGCGACACCGGCGCCTTGCTGTCGGCGATCGTCGAGGAGATCCTGCCGCGAAATCCGGTCGCCGCTCTGTCGGGCCCAAGTTTCGCCACCGATGTCGCCCGCGGCCTGCCGACGGCCGTGGTGGTCGCCGCCCGCGACGAGGCATTGGCGGCCGAGCTCGCCGCACGCTTTTCGGCGGAGAACCTGCGCTGCTATTCGAGTGACGACCTCATCGGCGTCGAGATCGGCGGCGCCTTGAAGAACGTCTTCGCCATTGCCGCCGGCGCGGTCACCGGCGCCGGGCTCGGCGCCAGTGCCCAGGCCGCCATGGTGACGCGCGGTTTTGTCGAACTGCGGCGCATCGGTGCCGCCTTCGGCGCCAGGCCGGAAACGCTGATGGGGCTTTCCGGCCTTGGCGACCTGCTGCTCACCTGCTCATCGGCCCAGTCGCGCAACTTCGCCTATGGGCTGGCGCTCGGGCAAGGCAAGCCGCTTGCCGGATTGCCGCTGGCCGAGGGCGTGCCGACGGCGGCGATCGCCGCCCGCATCGCCGCCGAGCGCAACATCGATGCGCCGATCATCGCCGCCGTCGCCGCCATACTGGACGGCACCATCACCATCCGGCAGGCTGTGACGGCCTTGATGACCCGGCCGCTGAAGACCGAAACCAACGATTGATCCCCACACCATTGATCCCACGACCAGGAGAAAGACCATGCTGTTTGCTTTGATCTGCAAGGACAAGCCCGGAAGCCTGCAGGTGCGCCTCGACACGCGGCCCGAGCATATCGCCTTTCTCGAAGGGCTGAATGGCGCCAAGAAGCTGGCTTTCGCCGGTCCGTTCCTCGATGCCGAAGGCAAGCCCAATGGCAGCCTCGTGGTCGTCGAGGCGCCGGACCTGGCCGGGGCACAGGCCTTGTCGGCCGCCGATCCGTACGCCATGGCCGGGCTGTTCGAAAGCGTCGAAATCCGCCAGTGGAACTGGACGTTCAACAAGCCGGCGGCTAGTTAAATCCGGGTCGTTGGCGAGCGAGCGCAAGGAGGAGCAAAAGCATGAACTACTGGCTGTTCAAATCCGAACCCTCGGTCTTCTCCTTCGAGGCGCTGAAGGCGAAGGGCAAGGCCGGCACGCAATGGGATGGCGTGCGCAACTACGCCGCGCGCAACAACATGAAGGCGATGCAGATCGGCGATCTCGGCTTCTTCTACCATTCCAATGAGGGATTGAACGTGGTCGGCATTGCCGAAGTCTGCGCGCTCGCCCATCCCGACACCACCACCGACGATCCGCGCTGGGAATGCGTCGACATCCGCGCTTTCAAGGATGTGCCGAACCCGCCGACGCTGGAAGAGGTCAAGGCCAATCCGAAGCTTGCCGACATGGCGCTGGTGCGGCTCGGGCGGCTTTCCGTGCAGCCGGTGACGCCGGCCGAATGGAAGGAAGTCTGCCGCATGGGCGGCCTGACACCAGCTCCGTGACGGCGCTCACGCCACACAGCGCGAAACAATTCATCCTCGACAACACGGCGCTGATGGCGCCACCGCATGTGCCTGAGATTTTTCTGCGCCTCGCCGATGAAGCGCATGATTTGTGGCAGCGCACGGAAGATGAACTGATCGAGATCGGCCTGCCGCCGCCTTTCTGGGCCTTTGCCTGGGCCGGCGGCCAGGGCCTTGCCCGCTATGTCATCGACAATCCGGCTACGGTGCGGGGAAAGCGCGTGCTCGACTTCGCTTCCGGTTCCGGCCTTGTCGCCATTGCTGCCGCCAAGGCAGGTGCTGCCAGGGTGGTCGCCGCCGACATCGATCCGTTCTGCGCGACGGCGATCCATCTCAATGCGCAAGCCAACGATGTCGGGATCGAGTTCCTCGGCACAGATTGCATCGGCACCGATGCGGGCTGGGACGTGATCCTGGCCGGCGATGTTTTCTACGACAAATCCTTCGCCGACCGGCTGATGCCGTGGTTCAAAACACTGAAGGCGCGCGGCGCCGACATCCTCGTCGGCGATCCCGGCCGGTCGTATATGCCGAAGGCGGGACTGGAGCCGCTCGCGGTCTATGAAGTGGCGGTCACGCGGGCACTTGAGGATTCACTGGTCAAGCGCACCACGGTCTGGAGGCTTGCTTGACGCCATCGCCGAACAGGCGTTCCATCAGATCGGCATCGGAGGGGGGATTCATGGATTTTGAAGCAGTAAACTGGCTGGCGGTGATCGCCGCCGCCGTCGTGGCATGGCTGTTCGGCGCCGCCTGGTACAGGGGCCTGAGCAAGCCGTGGCTGAAGGCCGCCAGGCTCGATCCGGCAACGATGAAAAAATCGCCGCTGCCGTTCGTCATCAGCTTCATCGCCGAACTGGTCATGGCCTACATAATGGCCCTGGTCGTCGGCGCGATGACCGGCGGCGAGCCGACATTGCTCGCCGGACTTGTCTTCGGTTTCGTGCTTTGGCTGGGGTTCGTCGCCACGACACTCTCGGTCAACCATCGCTACCAGAATTTCGGCTGGGACCTGACCCTCATCGACGGCGGCCACTGGCTCGGCGCGCTGCTGATCATCGGCGCGGTGATCGGCTGGTTCGGCGCGGCGGCAGCCTGATTACATGCCGCGTTCGTCAGGTCTGCGTCCTGGCGACTTCCTCAAGAATCCAGTCGCGAAAGGCAACGATGCGCGGATCGTCGGCAGTGCTCTCGGGATAGACTAGGAAATAGGCGAACTCGGCCCCTACCCGCAGGCCGAGCTCGAAAGGCTGGACCAGCCTGCCTTCCGAGAGGTCGTTTGCCACCATGGCGAAATCGGCGAGCGCGACGGCATTGCCCTCGATCGCCGCCTGAACCGCGTCGGTTGAATTTCTGAACACGATGGTCCGGCTGTCGTCGAAATCGTTGATGCCTGCCGCCGCCATCCACATCCGCCAGTTCGGCCATGTCACGCCCTGGCGCGCCCATTCGATATGGGCAAGCGTGTGATTGAAGAGGTCACGCGGCTCGCGCAGAGGCGGACCGGAGGCGAGCAGGCCCGGGCTGCAGACAGGAATGATGACGTTGTCGAACAGCCGATGCGCGCGCAGGCCCGGGTACTTCCCGACGCCGAACCGGATGCCGACATCGACGTCGTCGAGGTCGAAATCCCGTACTTCGTAGGCGATGTCGAACCTGAGCTCGATATTGGGCTGACGCCTGCGAAAATCGTCGACGCGCCGCATCAGCCATTTTGACGCGAACTGCGCGTCGAGCGTTGCCTTCAGCAGTGCCGTGCCGCGCGCCAGCTTGCGCGCCCGCGAGACGGCCCGGCCAAGCAGGTCGAGCGCATCGATCGAGGCCTCGAACAGCACCGTGCCCGCCGCCGTCAGCCGGATGGTGCGGCTGGTGCGCGTGAACAGCACGATGCCCAGCTGGTCCTCGATTTCCTTGATCTGATGGCTGACCGCGGCCGGCGTCAGGCCGAGCTCGTCGGCGGCACGCGTGAAGTTGAGGTGCCGGGCGGCGGCTTCCAGCGTCCTCAGCGCTCGAGTACCAGGCAGCAGGCGGGACATACCATCCTCAAATAAAACTTGACGATCTTGAAAGAACTACTCGTTTCTCATTTAAATTTCAATGAAGCATGATGTGTCCATCGAAACACCATCAAGCCGGATTTGATATCCGGAGGAACTGGAGCACATCATGTCCATCATCGTTTTGAATTCGCCAGCCGCCCGTCCGGCCTGGTTGCTCGCCGTGACCGACTGGCTTCGCCACGCAAGAGTTGCGATCAACTTGCCACGCCAGGATATCGAGGATCTGTCGGATCGCCAGTTGCGCGACATCGGCGCCAGACGCAAGGACATCGCGCGCGCAATGGATCGGGAGATGGGCCGGTTGGGCCTTCTCGACATCGGTTGGCAGCGGCCAAGGCAGGAGGGGAATAGGGGAGTACGGCAGTAGGGCAGTATGTGAATAGGAAAAATCAACGCTGCACCGAGACTTATCCCTACTCCCCTACCTAACCACCTTCATCACCGTCCGATCCGACAGCAGCGGCAGCAACCGCGCCATGGTTTGTGCCGTCACAGCCACGCACCCTTGCGTCGGCGTGAAGCCGGGGCGCGCCAGGTGGAAGAAAATGGCGCTGCCGCGCCCGCGGCGGCGCGGCGACAGGTTCCAGTCGAGCACCAGGCAGGCGTCGTAGAGCCGGTCGGCGCGCCGCATGCGTTCGTGGCTGGCGCCATAGGGGATCTTGACCGGCCTGTTGTAGTTGCGGTCGTCAGGCACTTCGCACCAGCCCAGATCAGGCCCGATCGGCCTCATCGCCAAACGGGTCTTGCGGCCGCTGGAGAACTGATCTCCGCGGAAATAACCCGACAGGATCCGCATGCGGCCAAGCGGCGTGGCGCCGTCGCCTTCGCGCTTGTCGGCCGAGATGCCACCCCGCCCCAGCGCACACGCAAACACCGTTCCGCCGGCCTGCAGCAGGCCCTGGCTTGGATTGCCGGGCCTCGCCCGCACGGTCAGCACGCGCAGCCCTTTTCGCAAAATTGCGCCGGCTGCATTGCGATCGCGTTTTTTCTTGTATGATCGTGCCACGGAACAAATCACTGTGATCGGCTGTTGTGTCGGTCAGCTTCCGCATAAACAGGCAGCGGTCAACTGAATTTTCTTTTCAAAACAACGGATTGATCCATGACTTCACGCACCATTCTTATCGTCGACGACGATGACGACCTGCGCGGCACACTGGTCGAGCAATTGTCCCTCTACGAGGAATTCGACGTGCTGCAGGAATCGACTGCGGCAAAAGGCGTCGCCACGGCACGCGGCGGCCTCATCGATCTGCTCATCATGGATGTCGGCCTTCCCGACATGGACGGCCGCGAAGCGGTGAAGATCCTGCGCAAGGGCGGCTACAAGGCGCCCATCATCATGCTGACCGGCCACGACACCGATTCCGATACTATCCTTGGTCTCGAAGCCGGCGCCAACGACTATGTGACGAAGCCGTTCCGCTTCGCCGTGCTGCTGGCGCGCATCCGTGCGCAATTGCGCCAGCATGAGCAGAGCGAAGACGCCACCTTCTCGGTCGGGCCCTACACCTTCAAGCCCAGCCAGAAACTGCTGATCGACCCGCGCGGCGGCAAGGTGCGGCTGACGGAGAAGGAGGCCTCGATCATCAAATATCTCTATCGCGCCGACCAGAAGGTGGTGACGCGCGACGTGCTGCTCGAGGAAGTGTGGGGCTACAATTCCGGCGTCACCACGCACACGCTGGAAACCCATGTTTACCGGCTGCGCCAGAAGATCGAGCGCGATCCTTCCAATGCGGAAATTCTTGTGACAGAAAGCGGCGGCTACAAGCTGGTTCCTTAAACATTTCATTATCCAATGAGCGATCGGGCGGGGCCGCTTTCGGGTACGATCCAGTTGGAGGGGGTTTGGATCGTACCGCAGGGGAGGGATTGGACTGACCGTTTCGGGGACACCGCTAGATGCCGCTGGATGACGACATCCGCATCCTGTCCGCCGTGAGGCTCTTCGAGGGCTTCACGCAGGAACAGTTGCGCCTGCTCGCCTTCGGCGCCGAGAACACAACACTGCTTGCCAACCACAAGCTTTACCGCGAGGACGACGAGGCCGATTCGGCCTATATCGTGGTCAGCGGGCGCATCGTGCTCTATCGAGAGCAGAATGGCGAACGCATCCCGATCGGCACGGCCGGCCCGGGCACGATCCTGAGCGAACTGGCATTGATCGCCGACAGCAACCGGCTGACCAGCGCGTCGGCCGAAATCGATTCGGAAGTGATCCGGCTCAGCCGCAAGATGTTCCGCCGCATCCTGGAAGAATATCCGGAAATCGCGGTGAACCTGCACCAGCGCATCTCCGAGGAATTCCAGGCGATGATCCGCCGCATCGAGGCACTGGCGCCACGCTTCTCCGGCTAGGGCATGATGCCGAAAAGTGTGAAGCGGTTTTCTGACGACATCATGCTCTGTCTCTTTGAGTTAGAGCCCGGAAGTACGCAGCGGTTTGGCACAGCGCGACGCGTTGGTCGTCCCGCGAGGTTTCGTTGACAGGCAAGAGGTGAAATCCTACAGAACCTCGACGGCGGGCGGAATAGCAGGCATCGCCACCACCAAGCTACTTGGGGGAGTGGGGTATGCTGCCAGCTCGGTACGAGACGATTATTCTGTATTCCCGCAATGACGCGTTCGGCGACGGACTGGTCCGGATCCCGGCTTTGCGCGCCGCCAGAACGGCATTCCCTGATAGTTTTATCGTATACGGAACCAGCGGGGCATCGACCCTTGAACATGTCCTCAATCGCCATGTCGACCATTTGGTCGATGCGATCCATGCACGCACACCCCTGGCGCGTCTGGCGGCCGGCCACCGCAACGGCAAGGGGCGGGTAGCCATCGTCGATTTCCGTATGGTGGCGCCCTGGCTGATTCAGACCTGGGCCTCGCTGGTCGGGCGCGGGATTGCCTATGAAGCGAACTTTCCGGCTTTCGCTCTGTCCTGGCCCCCTGGCCGAAAACCAGAAGCACGCCCCGAACACAATGCATGGCGCTACCACCGCCTTGTCGAGCGTCTTGCGGGGAGGCGGTTGCCTTTCGATCATCGGCTGGAGCCGACCCCGGCCGCGCGGGTGGCCGCGAGGAGCCTCGCGGACGGCAAGCAAGCTCCGTTGATCGTTATCGCGGCACATGGCGATGGCGACAAACGACTGACCGCGGATCAGGTTGTCGCAATATCCGAGAGCATGATCGCCGACGGGGCAAACGTCATCTATGTGAAAACGCCCGGTGATGGCCCTGACGTGGTTGAACTGGTTCGGCGCGTGCCGAAGTTGCAGTCTATCGATTCCGGCACGGTGGAGGATGTCGACGTCAGCGACATTCTGCTGGCGCTCGGAGAGTTTGCCGATCTCTACATTGGCGCCGAAGGCGGTACGGCGCATCTGATGGCCACGGTGATGACGCCGATGGTTATCGTCAGTGGCGGTGCCAACATGAGCCGATGGCGGCCACTTTCGAACAGCGTCGACGTGGTCGAGACACGCCATGCACGCCCAACCGGCGGCCTAGTCGCCAATGTCCGGGCGCCGAAAATCATCGAAGCGGCCCGTAGGATGCTGGCGGCCCGCCGCCGCGACCATCCCCATCTGCTGGATCGCGCTGGCAAGACAGGGTCTGCGCAGCTTCGGGACAACGACATGCACAAGGACAAAGAGCTGAAGCGCGTCGTTTGAATCCGTCTGGTCGCGACGCAGCTAATCGAGATCGAACCGCGCGATGACCGGCACATGGTCTGACGGCCGCTCCCAGCCGCGCGCCGGGCGCAGGATTTCGTAGCCGGCAAAATCCGCCACCAGGTTTGGCGACGACCAGACATGGTCGAGCCGCCGGCCGCGATCGGAGGCTTCCCAGTCCTGTGCGCGGTAACTCCACCAAGTATAAAGCTTCTGCTCATGCGGCACGTTGAGCCGCATCAGGTCGACCCAGTTGCCGGCGAGCCGCATGGCCTCGAAACTTTCCGTCTCGACCGGCGTGTGGCTGACCACGTTGAGCAGCTGCTTGTGCGACCAGACGTCGTGTTCGAGCGGGGCGATGTTGAGGTCCCCGACCAGGACGGAGCCTGACACCTCGTCGTGCTCGGCCCGGATGGCATTCATCTCGGCGACGAAATCGAGCTTGTGCTTGAACTTCCTGTTGATGACAGGGTCCGGTTCGTCACCGCCCGCCGGAACGTAGAAATTGTGCAGCAGGATCGCCTTGCCGCCGGCTCGCACCGTCACCGACAAATGGCGGCTGTCCTCGATCTCGCAGAAGCGGCGCCTCTCGACCACATCGATCGGCCGCCGTGCGACGGTCGCGACGCCGTGATAGCCCTTCTGGCCGTGGAAGGCGATGTGCTCGTAGCCGAGCTTGCGGAATGCCTTTTCGGGAAACAGCTCGTCCGGAACCTTCGTCTCCTGCAGGCAGAGTACATCAGGCGCATGCTCGACAAGCAGGCGCTCGACGATCGGCATGCGCAGGCGGACAGAGTTGATGTTCCAGGTGGCGATGGAAAAGGGCATTCGGCAATCCAGGACAGGGTACAGCCAGCCAGAACCGACGGGCCCTGACGGAGAAGACGCCTTTTGACGGAGTCAGTCCGGGAAACTGCCAGCCGCAAGCCGCAAAGACAAGCCGAGCCGCGAGGCGCGACCCAGTACTTTCCACAGCTATTGAAGCGATTGGCTTAGCGCGACTTGGTGTTGGTGTTGAGTTCGCGATTCGCGGCGTAGTCGATGGCGAAGGTGTCGGCGGCGAAGCTGACGCCTTCCTTGACGTTGAAGATCATCACCGTCGTGTCCTTGCCCTGTGCGTCGGTGATCGTCCACTGGCGCAGCTCGTAGGATTTGGGATCAAACATCATCGTGATCTTCGAATTGCCGAACACCGTTTTGTCGGCGAGCTGGATGGTGGTGAGGTCATCCTCTTGCTTGACGCTTTTGACGCGGTCGCCGGAAAGGTCGATCCTGTCGTCGAG
The DNA here is from genome assembly GCF_042682105.1 of Mesorhizobium calcicola. NCBI lineage: Bacteria > Pseudomonadati > Pseudomonadota > Alphaproteobacteria > Hyphomicrobiales > Phyllobacteriaceae > Mesorhizobium > Mesorhizobium calcicola. Next base: position 2,440 of record NZ_JBHUGY010000009.1, on the reverse strand, counting down.
CAGCAGCTTCAGCGGCGTCTTCGACAGCGGATAGAGATCGGACGTGTTGAGCTTCTTGTTCAGGATGACCACCGACTTGCCGTCCGAGATTACCTTGAAGTTCGACGCCCCGTCATAGTTGAAGCGGATCTTGCCCGGCCGTTCGAGGAAGAACTTGCCGCCGGTCTGCTCGCCCTTGGGGCCGAACTGCACGAATTCGCCGCTCATCGATTTGACCGAGGAGAAATGGTCGGCGATCTTCTGTGCGGCAGGCGGCACGGCGGCCTGCGCCGACGCCAGCAGCTGGAAGCCGGGCATGACGTTGAAGGCTGCCGCCCCTGCGAACGCCAGACCAAGGCCGAGCAACTGGCGCCGCGTGGGAGCAAAACTGCTGAGCGCTGAAGGATCGTTTTTCATGTCGGTCACTCTCATCTGATTCCTGAGTTGCTCTCGTGCTTGGACCCCCAGTTGGGCTGAAGTTTGGCAGGCCAGGCGCGCCCTCGGTCGCTTCAACGCCTTGAACGGTTCAAGGTTGCCACTGGAGATGTCACAAGGTCATGGTCAGAACTTGTCCTCATCGGTCGGCACCAGGATCTCGCGCTTGCCGGCATGGTTGGCCGGGCCGACTATCCCTTCCTTCTCCATCTTCTCGATGATCGAGGCGGCGCGGTTGTAGCCGATGCCCAGCCGGCGCTGGATATAGCTCGTGGAAGCCTTGCCGTCGCGCAGCACCACGGAAACCGCCTGATCGTAAGGATCATCGGAATCCTCGAAATTGCTGTTGCCGCCACCACCGCCGGAACCGCCCTTGCCCGACGGCTCGTCATCGTCCTCGCCGTCGTCGTCGGTGATGGCATCGAGATATTCCGGCACGCCCTGCAGTTTCAGATGCGCGACGATCTTCTCGACCTCTTCATCGGCGACGAACGGGCCGTGCACGCGCTGGATACGGCCGCCGCCGGCCATGTAGAGCATGTCGCCCATGCCGAGCAACTGCTCGGCGCCCTGCTCGCCCAGAATGGTGCGGCTGTCGATCTTCGACGTCACCTGGAAGGAGATGCGGGTCGGGAAATTGGCCTTGATGGTGCCGGTGATGACGTCGACCGACGGGCGTTGCGTCGCCATGATGACATGGATGCCGGCAGCGCGCGCCATCTGCGCCAGGCGTTGCACCGCACCCTCGATGTCCTTGCCGGCGACCATCATCAGGTCGGCCATTTCGTCGATGATGACGACGATATAGGGCATCGGCTCGAGATCGAGGTTCTCGGTCTCGTAGATCGCCTCGCCGGTCTGGCGATCGAAGCCGGTCTGCACGGTCCGTGAAATCTTCTCGCCCTTCTTGTCGGCTTGGCTGACGCGGGCATTGAAGCCGTCGATGTTGCGCACGCCGACCTTCGACATTTTGCGGTAGCGGTCCTCCATCTCGCGCACGGTCCATTTCAGCGCCACCACCGCCTTCTTCGGATCGGTGACCACCGGCGTGAGCAGATGCGGGATGCCGTCATAGACCGACAGTTCCAGCATTTTCGGATCGATCATGATCAGCCGGCAATCCTGCGGCGTCAGCCTGTAGAGCAACGACAGGATCATGGTGTTGATGGCGACCGACTTGCCCGAGCCGGTGGTGCCGGCGACCAGCACGTGCGGCATCTTGGCGATGTCGACGATGACCGCCTCGCCATTGATGGTCTTGCCCAGCGCCAGCGCCAGCTTGGCCTTGGTGGTCTCGAAGTCGCGGCTGGCGAGGATTTCTCGCAGATAGACCGTTTCGCGCTTGGCGTTCGGCAGTTCGATGCCGATAGCGTTGCGGCCGGGCACCACGGCGACGCGGCAGGCGATCGCGCTCATCGAGCGGGCGATGTCGTCGGAAAGACCGATGACCCGCGACGACTTGATGCCGGGCGCCGGTTCGAGCTCGTAGAGCGTGACGACCGGACCGGGGCGGACAGCGATGATCTCGCCCTTGACGCCGAAATCCTCCAGCACGCCCTCGAGCAGGCGGGCATTCTGCTCCAGTGCATCCTTGGACAGGCTGGCGTCGCGCACCACGTTCTTTGGTTCGGACAGGAAATGCAGCGACGGCATCTCGAATTTCTCGGAGCCGATCAGCGACGTCTGCGCCTCGCGCTGGACGCGGGCGCCCGGAGCCGGACGCGGCGCCGGCGCCTCGACGCGGGTGGCGGCATCGGAGCGGAACTGCTGGACCCTGGTCGTCGGCGCCGCGCGCCGCTGGCTGGCGGGCTCGAAATCCATGTCGTCGTCGGCTTCGAAGATATCGTCGTCGTCCGGATCGACGGAAACGCTGCGGTCGTTGACCATGGCGGCGAAGAATTCGGGTTCGACGCGGGCGCGGCCATCCTGGCTCATCCGCGATTCGGCGAACTCGGCCGATTCGACCCGTTCGGCGGCGCGGCGCCAGGCGCTGGGGCGCGGCTCCATCTCCGGCTCGTACTCGTCC